>DASPGW010000108.1 GCA_035620395.1 Desulfuromonadales bacterium
GCGCCACGACGCCGAGGAAGCTGCCGTCGCGCACCACCGCCAGTACCCCCGGCAGGCTCCGGACCGCCTCCGTATCGACCTCTTCCAGCCTGGCGCGCGGGCCGGGGGGGCGCACGATGCGCCCGAACACCATCCCGGGCAGGCGCAGGTCCTGCACGTAGCTGGGACTGCCGAATACCTTGGGGGGGATGTCGAGACGGGGTACGGAGGTGCCGACGATGGAGTGCGCGGCGGCGGGTTTGGGTTGAGCCTGGGCGGTGGCGTTGCGGTGCAGCAGGCCGGCCGCCGCGATCTCGCCATAGGTCAGCTGGCGGCCATCGGCGGCGGTGACGGTGCCGGCGGCGACCCGGAGCTGCTCCGCCGGCACGCCGAGCTTGACCGACGCCTGCCCGAGCAGGAGCGCCCGCGCTTCGGCACAGGCATGGCGCAGTGCCATGCCGCCCTCTTCGATCGACCGGCTGCCGGTGGTGTAGCCTTCGTCCGGCGTCACCCCGGTATGGCCGGAGACCATGCGAATGCTCGTCAGCGGCACATCGAGCTCTTCGGCCGCGATCTGCGCCAGGGCGGTCAGAATTCCCTGGCCGAGCTCGACTTTGCCGGTGAAGACGGTCACCTTCCCGTCCGCATCGATGCGCAGCCAGGCATTGAGCGTCGGGGTGGCGGCAAGATCGCCGGGGAGCTCCGCCTCGGCCGGCCAGAGGAGCTCCGGCGCCAGGCTGAAGACGACGACGATGCCGGCCACGCTCTGGCCGAACTGCCGGCGGGTCATTCCCCCGGCGGTCATGGCTTCATCTCCCGGGCGGCGCGCCGGACGGCGCGCAGGATGCCGCCATGCGTGCCGCAGCGGCAGAGATTGCCGGCGAGAGCCTGCCGGATCTGCTCCTCGCTCGGGTCCGGGGTCCGGTCGAGGAGCGCCTTGCTCTGCATGATCATGCCGTTTGCGCAGTAGCCGCACTGCGCCGCCTGCTCCTCGATGAAGGCCCGCTGCAGCGGATGCGGCTTCTCCGCCGAGCCGAGCCCTTCCAGCGTCACGATTTTCCTGCCGGCGGCCTGGCCGGCCGGCACCACGCAGGAGAGGACGGCCGCGCCGTCGATGAGCACCGTGCAGGCGCCGCACTGCCCCAGGCCGCAGCCGAACTTCGGGCCATTCAGGCCGAGGTCGTTGCGCAGCACGTAGAGCAGCGGCGTCGCCGGGTCGATATCCAGCGCATGCTTCCTGCCGTTCACTTCGAGGGAAATCATGGCAGCCTCCATTTGCTCGCCCTGAGTCCACTCTACCGCAAGAAAAGAGAAAAATCCTCCGCCGCAGGCGAAAAAAGAGCCACCTGGCGATGATCGCCCGGTGGCCCCTGGGGCGAGTTCCACCCCGTGACGCTGCATGCATTGCTGGCAGTCCCGGTGCGGGAAGCCCTGGCGAACGGAAATCCGGTGAAGCAACGGCAGAGATGGTCAGTCGGTGCCGTTAAAAGCCGAAGCGAAGGCCAAGCAGAGCACTGTGGCTGAGATAACGGGTCTTGAATTTACTGCCGTCGGCGGCGGTGAATTCCGGCCGGGCGGTGCCGAAGAACCGGTAGCCGAGGTCGAGGCTGAGGGATTGCGTCAAGGGGAAATCGACGCCGACCCCCAGCTGGTAGGCAAAAACCACCTTGTCGTCGTCGGCCAGGGGCTGGCCGAAAACCTTGAGATCGTCGGCCGTGAGGCGGGCGGCGCCGATGCCGGCGCCGAGATAAGGAACCCACCCCCGGAAGCCGCGGTAGACGCCCCAGGTATTGAGCAGCAGGCTCTCCGCCCGCAGGTCGCCGTCCCCGTCGACTTTCCCCTCGAGAAAATCGACCTCCTCCAGGGCGTTGCTGCGCCGGGCGTATTCGAGTTCCAGCCGCCCGTCCCCCAGCAGGCCTTGCGGATCGAGGTCGTAACCGAGGGCGAGGGCCGCCACCTGTCCCGGCTCGAAGTCGAGATTGAAGGTCCCCAGGGCGTCCTGCGCCTCGGCCTCGCTGAGCAGAGTCATGCCGTAAGAGGCCCCGAGGTAAACTCCCTGGTGGGCGCTCCAGGCCGGCCCGCACAGGGCCAGAAGCAGCAGCGGCATGCACATCAGATATTTCAAGCGCTTCATTGTAGTCTCCCTGCCCGCGCGAGCGCGTGGTTCATCACTGATTGACGTTGATAATGCGGGTCTGTGCCGGCTCGGCGCCCAGTTGGGCAGAGAGCGTCGCCGTGCCGAGGTTGACCCCGTAAACCAGTCCCGGATTCCTGCTCGCATTGGGGAAGATGGCGACGTTGGTGTTGTCCAGTGACAAAGTGACATCTTCGGTGACGATCTGGCTGCTGCCGTCGAAGTAGCCGGCGGTGGCGGTGAACTGCAAGCTGCCGCCGATGCCGGTGGTCGGGTTCACCGGGGCGATGCTCAGGTTTTGCAGGGCACGACTGGTCACCGTCAGCGTGGCGTTGTTGGAGATCAGACCGCCGAAGCTTGCCGTGATGAGCGCCGTGCCGGCCTGCTGGCCGCGCAGCCGGCCTTCCTTGAAGTCGCTGGTGTCGACGCTGGCCACCAAGGGTGCCGAACTGGACCAGGCGGCATCCCGCGTCAGGTCCTGGGTCGGGGCGCCGATGAAGCTGCCGGTGACCTGAAACCGGGTCGAGGTACCGACCGCGATATTGCTTGCGATCGGCGTCACCTGCAGGCTGCTGAGGGTCCCGGAGAGGACGCTCAGACTGGTCGAGGCGGTGAGGAGAGTCCCGAATTTGGCCGACAGGGTCACCGTCGGCGGGGTGACCGTCGGAGCCAGGGTGCCGACTACCCCCTCGTTGCCGCCGGTGTTGCCGACTTGGGCAAAGCCGGTTGGCAGGATCTCCCAGGTGACCATTTCGGTAATGTCCCGCTGGGTGCCGTTGCTGAAATTGCCGAGGGCGGTCATCCGCCGGGTCGTACCCACCGCCCCGGCAAGGGTGCTGGTCGGGTGCACCAGGGTCGGATTGAGCGGGCTGATCTGAATGCTGGTCAGATTGCCGCCGGTCACCGTGAGACCGGTCGTGGCTGATACACCGCCGAGCGCGGCGCTGATCGAAACGTTCCCCTGGGCCAGGGCGGTCAGCCGGCCGCTGGTCGCTTCGATCTCCGCCACCGACGGACTGCTGGAGGTCCAGGTCACCTCGCTGCTGACATCCCGGGAGGTGCCGTCGGAGAATGTGCCTCTGGCGATGTACCCGCGTCTGGTCAGGCTCAGTTGCGAGGCGTTGGCCGGTTCGATGGCGATGGACGCCAGGGCCGGAGCGGTGACGGTCATCACCGTCGACTGGGTCACTCCGCCGAAGGCGGCGGAAATCGTCGTCGGCCCCTCGGTGAGGGCGCGGGCCAGCCCCTTGTCTCCAGGCGCATTGCCGATGGTGGCCACGGCCGGAGCGCTGCTCGCCCAGTCGGCGTCAAAAGTCAGATCCTGGCTGGTCGCGTCGGAAAAGGTCCCGACGGCGCTGAACTGGGTGGTCAACCCGCGGGGGGTGCTGGGAAGCAGGGGGGTGATGTCCAGAACGGTGATGACGGCGTCGCTGACCGCCAGCTCGAAGCTGGTGCTGATGCCGTCCAGAGTCGCGGTAATCGTCGTCGTCCCGGGGCTGACGGCGGTGGCGCGTCCTATGGTGCTGATGGTTGCCACGGCGGGATCGCTGCTCGCCCAGAGAACCTCGGCGGTGATATTCCGGGTGAAGAAGCCGGAAAAATTGCCGCTGGCGGTAAACTGGTTCGAGGTCAGATTGGCGATGGCCGGGTTCTGGGAGACGATCTCGATGGACGACAGCGGAATGAAGTCGTTCGGCCGGGTCGGTTGGTCATCCTCTCCACAACCCAGCAGGCCCGGCAGGACCAGCAGAACGACAAGGACAGGCAACAGCAGTTTTGACATCGGGTCCCTCCACATTATGGTCGGCCGGTCGGGAGGAAAAACCGATTCCCGCCGTAAGAAAGTTTAACCCCGTCCTGGGTGATCTCGACCACGCTCAGGCCGTCGCCGCTGCTGCCCCCCTCCCGCAGGTTGAGGCCGTTGATCCGGACCAGCCGGCGCTCGGGTTCCGGGGTAAAAAA
>DASPGW010000109.1 GCA_035620395.1 Desulfuromonadales bacterium
CGTAGGGGTAGTACCCCGCTTCTGCTTCCCCCTCGATCGCCATCTCCAGTTCCAGCGCCGCCTGCCCCTCGTAACTGATCCGGTCGCGCAGGCCGCAGAGGGCGGCGACGGCGTCGAAGAGCCGGCCGCAACTCGAGGTGAGCGGGCTGTTCACCCCTTTCTCGATCATCTGCAGCAGCAGCCGGCGCTCCGGCTCCGGAATCGCCGCGACCACCGGCAGCGGCGGCAGGTCGTTGCCGTAGGTGTGGTGCAGGCAGCTCAGGGCCATGCGGAACGGCTCCCGCGTCGCCGCGTCGCCGCCGGGCATCGGCAGGTAGGCGAAATGCCCCACCCGCCGGTAGCCGCGATAATCCCCGACCAGGAACTCCCCGCCCCAGATCCTGCCGTCGGCTCCGTAGCCGATGCCGTCGAAGATCACGCCGATCGCTTCCCCTGCCACCCCGTGCTCGGCCAGGCAGCTCGCCAGGTGGGCGTGGTGGTGCTGCACCGCCACCCTGCGGACCCCGGCAATCCCCTCGGCATAGCGGGTCGAGTGGTAGTCGGGGTGCAGGTCGTGCGCGACGATCTGCGGCTTAAGTTCGAGAATCCGCTGCAGGTGGCCGATGGTTCGTTCGAAGGAGGCGCAGGCCGCGGCGTTCTGCAGATCGCCGATGTGCTGACTGAGAAACGCCCGGTCGTCCCGGGTGAGGCAGACGGCGTTCTTCAGTTCGGCCCCCAGCGCCAGCACGGAGGGCTGCGGACGGGGGAGGAAAATGCCCCGCGGCACGTAGCCGCGGGAGCGGCGCAGCAGCAGCGCCTTGCCGGCCATGACCCGGGCAATGGAGTCGTCGGTGCGGGTCTCGATGCGCCGGTCATGAACGAGGAAGGCATCGGCAATGCCGGCAAGCCTTGCGGCCGCCTCGCCGTCCTCATAGACGATCGGCTCGTCGGAGCGGTTGCCGCTGGTCATCACCAGCGCCGGGAACGAATCCTTGAGCAGCAGGTAGTGCAGGGGCGTATAGGGGAGCATCACGCCGAAGTAGCGGTTGCGCGGGGCGACCGCCGGCGACAGGGGATGCCCGGCCTTCTGCCGCAGCAGCACGATGGGGCGCTCGACGCCGCCGAGCAGGCGCAGCTCGCCCTCGTCGGCGTCGGCGTAGCGGAGGATGTCGGCGGCGGAATACGACATCAGGGCGAAGGGCTTCTCGTCGCGGCTTTTCCGCCGGCGCAGCTCGCGCACCGCCGCATCGTTGGCCGCATCGACCGCCAGATGGTAGCCGCCCAGCCCCTTCACCGCAACGATCTGCCCCTGCCGCAGCAATCCGATAGCCGCCGCGACCGGGTCTTCGGCGGCCAGCGGGCGCCCCTGGCCGTCGAGCAGCCTCAGCTGCGGGCCGCACTCCGGGCAGGCGTTGGGCTGGGCGTGGAAGCGGCGCGCGGCGGGATCGTCATACTCGGCCCGGCAGGCCGCACACAGGGGAAAATCGACCATGGTGGTATGGCGGCGGTCGTAGGGAATGGCGGTGACGATGCTGTAGCGCGGCCCGCAGTTGGTGCAGTTGATGAAGGGGTAGCGGTAGCGGCGGTCCGCCGGGTCGAAGAGCTCGTCGAGGCAGTCGGGGCAGACGCAGGTATCGGGGGCGATCTGCGCCCTCTTCGCCGCTCCTCCTTCGCTCTCGCGGATGACGAAGCCCGCCGCGCCGGAGGCCGGCAGGTCGGCCATCTCGAAGCGGGAGATCGAGGCGAGGGGCGGGATATCCTCGCGCAGCGCCCAGAGAAAACCGGCCAACCGGTGCAGCGGACCTTCCGCCTCGACGGTCACGCCGCGACTGTCGTTGCGCACCCAGCCGGCCACCCCCCACTTGCGGGCGGCCTGGTAGACGAAGGGACGAAAGCCCACCCCCTGGACGATCCCTTCAATGGAAATTCTCTTGCGCTGCAAATCGCTCATTACACACCCTGCGGACGAGAAGTTTTGCTCTTTTTTACCACCGCCGGGAGGTGCAGGGCAACGGGCAATGATACGAATGGACATCCACCTGCCTCTTGTGGAACAACTCAAGACAGGTCCTGGTCCCCCGGCTATTGGTAGAGGTTGAGACGCTACAGGGAGAAAGCAGGGTCGGTTGCTGGCTGGAAAGTCCCTCGAATATCTGAGAACTTGCTATTGGATGATTAATCCCCGGCCGCTAAACTCTGACAGATGTCCGAAAAGTTGTGGTTCGCAGGACAAGTTACCTGGCGCTGTTATTATTTCCCGAGGAGCGTCGAGAGGGTTTGCACTCCTTGCGGGATCTCATTGATACTGACTCCGCCAAATCCTAACAACAGCTTATTTGTCCCAGGACTCCCCGAAGCGAAGAAATCGGAAAATGGCAATAGCCGACAGCCCTTCTGTTTTGCCCGATCTATCAACCCGGCTTCATTGGTCAGGCCGTCGGTCAATTCAAGTACGACATGGAGGCCTGCTCCCTGGCCAATCACCCTGACACTCGATCTGAAAGATTGCTCGATCGCCTTCAGCATTACACCATGCTTCTTCCGATAAAAGATCCGGCAACGGCGGAGGTGCTGGTCCCAGTGCCCCCGCTCCATGAACAGGATCATCGCCCTTTGTACGAGCAGAGGGACGGGACAGAGATAATTGCGGAAAAGTCGCTTGTAGTCATCCACCATGGTGCGCGGGAGAACCATGTAACTCAGGCGCAACGACGGAGAGAATACCTTGGAGAAGGTTCCCATATAAATGATGTTGCCTTGGGAATGCAATCCCTGAAGTGAGGATATCGGCTTCCCGACATAGCGAAGCTCACTGTCGTAATCGTCTTCGATGATCAGCCTTTCTCCCTGTTTCGACCAGGAGATCAGTTCCAACCGGCTGGCCACCGGCATCACATGCCCCAGCGGCATTTGGTGCGACGGGGTGATATAAGCAACGGTGCACGCACTCGCCTTGAGTTCGTTCAGGTCGAGTCCGCTGGGACCGATATCGATGGGTGCAATAGTGAAGCCTTGATTGCGGAAGAGCTCACGCGGAAGAGGATAACCGGGGTTCTCTACGGCTACAGAGCGGTGCCGGCCTCTGATGAGTTGTGTAACCACGTCCAGACCCTGCTGCAATCCGGAACAGACCACGATCTGGTCGGGCGAACAGTGCACGCCGCGTGAACGTTCCAGATAATTTTGAAGATTGCAACGCAAGCCCCATTCTCCCTGTGGCTCGCTATACTGAGAAAAAGCCCCGGCGTCTGATCGAAGCCCATCAATGAGGCATTTACGCCAGAGAGCCGAGGGGAAAATATCCGGGTCGAGTCGTGCAGGATGAAAGTCGTAGCGGTAACGTTCCGCCAGTTTGGGATGAAGGTCCTGTTGCGGCGAAACCGTATGATCTATTAAGGTGAGTTCCTGATCAATGCTCGAAACATAGTATCCGCTTCGCGCCTGGCTGTAGAGATACCCCTCGGCGCACAATTCCTGGAGAGCGCCCTCGACCGTATTGCGGCTTGTTTCCAGCTCAACGGCCAGTTCGCGAATCGAGGGGAGCCTGGAATGCGCCGGGAGTTCGCCTGTCAGGACCTGGTCGCGAATCTGCTGGTAGAGCTGTCGATAAAGTGGCGTGACGTCATCGGCGTTCAGAGTAAACACGACTTCACCTCAAGCAAAGGGAACGGTTCGGAATTACGAGCCGCTTTGCGTGGAAGACCCAAGTTTCCGGGGGGGTGGGACTTTTCCAGGTATCTGAGAAATCATCTGCCCCCATGTTTTTTTCGTGAATTGTACCTTTTGATGGGGTCAGCAATCAAATACTCTATGGCTGTCTTCAGCCAAGAACCCCATTCACGACAGGAGATTGAGTATGATCCCGGAAAAATTGCAAGAGATTCTCAAAACAGATGGTGTTGTCGCAATCGCCACTCTGGGCAAGGATGGACCACACATGGTCAATACCTGGAACAGCTACATCCGCATCTCACCCGAAGGCCGCATGCTGATTCCTGCCGGCTACATGCACAAGACGGAAGAAAACATCAAGCACAATCCCGAGGTGTTGATCACCCTCGGCAGCAGCAAAGTCAAGGGCCTGCATGGAACCGGGGCCGGGTTTCTGATCAAGGGGAAGGCGGCATTCGTGACATCCGGCCCCGACTACGATGCCTTGAAATCGACATTTAGCTGGCTGCGGGCAACTCTCACCGTCACAATCGACTCCGCTACCCAGACGTGGTGATAAATCCTCTGCCGGGAAGGTCAACATTTGACGCCACCTACTCAAGGAGCACGCTAATGAACAGCAAGGAAACGGTTCTCGAAGTGCTACGCAACGCAGGTCAACCCCTCAATGCGGGCAAGATAGCCGAGCTTGGCGGGTTGGACCGAAAGGAAGTTGACAAGGCGATGGAGCAGTTGAAAAAGGAGGAAAAGATTGTTTCGCCGAAGCGGTGTTATTGGACGCCGGCCTAGCTAAATGCCCTCCGCCTCAGTTCAGGGTGTCACAGCAGTTATTTCAGGCAATGCAAGCAAGTCAGAATCGGCTGGTCAGTAAGAAAATCCCTAGATCCGGCGGCCGAGGGTTTTTAGTGCCTGAGAGACGGTAAAATGTTGATAGGGAAATGTCCGCCAATGCTCGCAGACTGCGAGCGCATCGTTGACTTCAGCCACAGAAGGCCCATCTTGATGGAGGAGTGACATGGTCAAGCCAGCAAAGAACACGATTTGCCTTTGGTACGATGGCGACGCCGAGGCCGCGGCGCATTTTTACGCCAAGACCTTTCCCGATTCGTCCGTAGGGGCCGTGTACCGCGCCCCGGGAGACTTCCCTTCCGGGAAGAAAGGGGATGTGTTGACGGTTTGGTTTACCGTGATGGGCATTCCCTGCCTCGGGCTCAACGGCGGCCCCGAGTTCAAGCACAACGAAGCATTCTCTTTTCAGATCGCAAC
>DASPGW010000110.1 GCA_035620395.1 Desulfuromonadales bacterium
CACCAGCCTGGGCTGTGCGATCAACACCAACAGCCGGGTGGTCGGTGTTAAAAACGACCAGGCCTTCTTCGCCCGGCCGTAAGTCAGGTCACAATCAAGTGCAACATAAAGAGGCGCAGGGTCGCAAGGCCCTGCGCCTCTTTGCGTCCGGACGGCAAGGCGCTGCCAACCGTGTCACAGGTGGAACCGGACCCGGCCGCCGCCCACTGCCCTTATGGGCATTTCCCCCCCCGTCAAAAGTAGGGGTTCCCCCACTTGTGCCGCCTTGCTCGTCTGATATATTTCTGATAAAAAGAGACATGAAGGCGAAGCGACCGAACTCGTTGGTTCAAAAGTGGCTGAAAAGTAGACGGAATTTTAATTCTCGGAGGCGCTTGCAATAAGCCGCCTCATTGTTACACTCTTCACATGTTTCGCATCGGGGGGACAATCCAGCAATCACATATCAAAGCCCTCGTCCTAGCACGTCGGCCGACGTCACCGGGGGATGAGGCCAGGCCGCCAGGCTGCAGCGACCCGAGGACAGGTTCGGAAACAGATCGGGCGCCGCCGGTTTTCCTTACAGACAGAAGCGCCGGAAGCCGTAAATCCAACCAAGGAGAAAAAAGATGAAAAGATTGCTCAGCATTTTGTTCGCAACAGCAGTAATGGCGGGCGGCCTCGCCCTGCCGGCCCAGGCGGAGTTGGCGCGGTTGAGCCCCGCCGACGTCGACCCCGTCGCCAACCCCTTCCCGCTCTGGATCGAGGACGCCAATGGCCTGCGTCTCGCCCAGTGCAGCGACTCCGCCGTGTGCCTCGAAGGTGGTACTATCCCCGTCTTCCCGGGGGATACGGCGATTCCGCCGGTGGATCCCACGCAGGTTTTCGAGGTCATCTACTTCGCCGCCGAGACTGGCGCCGATGTCGCGGTCGGCGCCGATGGTCTCAATCCGGCTCGAGTCAGGATCATCATGGCCATCGAAGCCTTCCCGTCCGAGGTCGACGGCCTCACGCCGGTCCTCTCCAACGGTATCCTCGTCCGGATCGACAACGCTCCTGCCGGAGACTACCGCGTGACCCTGCCTTACGACGTCGACCACGACGACGATCCGGCCACTCCCAAGGTTGCGGAGTTCACCCTCACCGCCGTAAACGACCGGGTTCTCGGCGGGTTCCCGGCCGAGTGCGACCCGCTGGTCCAGGTATGCCCCCCGGAACTGATCACGGACGCGTTGACCGGAGCCATCGACGTATTCCTGCTCCCCTCCGCCACGCCTGGCGGTGCGCCGCTGGCCCCTGTCACCGTCGGCACCAGCCGCTTCCTGTTTGACGGGGGTGCGTTGGAGGCGGAGACCGCCGTCACCGGTTCCCCCACGGGCAGGAACGTTGCCCGGATCATCGGGCCTGCCGCCTTCGGCGACGTCACGTTCGACACATTCGTCCTCTTCGGCCAGCTCCCCGACCTTCAGGACCGCCGGGCCCAGCTCAACACCAAAAACGGCAAGATCCAGGTAAGCGGGACCAGCAACCTTGCTGCCGTTCCTGCCGGGACGACCCTCACCATCACCACCGAGGAAGCCGTACCCCAGGCGCTCGGTACGACAGTGACTCGGGCCGACGGCAGCTTCAGCTTCACGACCCGTGCCCCGAGACTCCTCCCGGCCCCCGGTGGGGCCGTTGGCAGGCAAGAAAAGGCGCTGCGGATTACTCCCCAGGTCGTGGCTCCGCCCACCGTCCTGCCTGACGTGACGCCGCTCGACATTCGCTGACAACGGAGGGCGCCGGAGACGCGCCATTGCCGTACCGACTCTAAGAGAATAAGGAGAACCCCATGAAACGCTACGGAATCATTTTATGCGCACTTTCCTCGGCCACGGTGCTGGCCCTCACCGCCTGCGGCGGTGGCGGCGGCGGTGGTGGCGGCGGCGGCGGTGGTGGCGACGTTCCATTCACCAATGCCATCACTCTACCCGGGCCTGACGCCGGTACCACAGTCAGTTCGGCAACCGCGGTCAACAACCCCGTCGCTGGTACCCGCCTGGAAGTTGTGGGCATGGCTGATGACACCGGTGCCCCCGGCATCCTCCAGCCGGTAGTCTGGGACTTCGCCCCGAACGCCATCGCAGTGGTACAAGTACCCCCAACGCCGCCGAGTGTAACCCCGACTCCCGCGAACGGCATCCCCGCCGCCGACCTCGTTCCCGAGGATCTGCCCGGGTTAGGCACCCCCACCCCCGGTACGTTCGGCGCGGCCTTCGGCAACAACAATGTCGGAGAGATCGTGGGCCAGTCGGAAGATGGCCCGATCGGGCCGGTTCGGGCCGTAATCTGGTCTCCTGAACCGGTTGGGGGTGGCGCACGCACCATCACTGCCCTCGATGCGGCCAACGAAGGCGCAGCCTTCGCCATCAACAACAACGGCCTCGCCGTCGGCGAGCAGATCGTTGCTCCTGCCACCACTCCCACTCCGGTCGTCTTCGACGCCGATGCAACCCCGACGCCGGCGGTGGCGACCTTGAATATGGTGGCGGGCACGTTCACGGGCATCTCCGGCTCGGCTTTCGCCATCAACGCGGCCAACGTCATTGTCGGCGAGCTGACCGACGCCAACGGCGTCACCAAGGCCGTGGTATGGACGCCGATCACGACGACCCCGGCTCGGACCGACTACAACGCTCCGGTCGCGCTCAAAGGTAAAACCCTGGCCCCGAATGCGCCGGCTGGGACGCCGGTGCCGACGCTGAACGGTGACAGCACCGCAGTCGCGATCTCGGGCAACAGGGTCTTCGGCGAGATCACCGATACCGCCAACGGCATGATCCACGCCGTGGTTTGGGATGGGATCGTCGCCACCACTGAACCGCAGGACCGCGGGGCCAACACCAGCGCCGGCGGGATGAATGATGGCGGGCGGCCGGTTGGCGGTTCCGCAGGCAACGCAGCCCTCCTGGGCACCGCGACACCGGTGCGGCTGCACACGGCAGTCGGCTCGCCGACGGCGAACGGCGGCTGCAACGCGATTAACAACAGCAGCAAGGTAGTCGGCACGGGGAACGGCAAGGCTTTCTTCGCCACGCCGTAGATATTCCGACAGTCATAAACTGCTAAACTGCCGGGAGCGGATTCTCTTATCCGCTCCCGGCTGCTTTTTGGTGTCATCCCCCTTGCAAGATCACGGTGAGGGGTCAGGCTAACCTTTCTGCCATTCTCTGAGCTTCCTGCTCACTTCTCAACATGTCGGCAAACGCGTTCATCCCTTATTGCCTGTTCCCGAACCCGGCGGCCGACCCGTCCCAGCGGCGCGATGTCACAGTTCAGCGCCCTCGCCAGTTCGGTCAGGGGGACCCCTTGGGGGTCAGGCTTCCACGTTGGCAACTTTCTCCCTTGTGGCCGCGAACTTCCGCCACAGGCTCGCTATGACTCCTTCGGCTCCGTAAGGTGGCTATCCATATCCATGCGCCCATGGAGGACGCGGACAATTTCAATTGTATCGTTAAGCCTTTGCCGATAGAAAATCACATGACTCCCCGCGCGGTACTTGCGGTAGCCGCTACGAATCTCACTGCAATCCTTCCCCATGAGCGGATCGGCAGCCAACTGCTGAAAGCAATCATCCAACATTGTCAGATACTTGTCGCGCTGTTCACGCCCCCAGCGGGATAGCGTATAGCGGCCAATCTCTAACATATCGGCCTTCGCCTTGGCCGTGAGCGTAAAGCAGGGCATCACTTGAGACTTTCGTCATCAAGTTCACGAAGCAACTCCTTCAGGGAATACTCCGCAGTACCGCTTTCCTCGCCTTCTTTAATTGCGCGGCGTAGCACGTTCAGTTTGGTTTCTCGTTCCTCCAGAAGCCGCAGCCCGGCGCGGATTGCCTCGCTGGCCGAATTAAAGTGGCCTTGAGCGACCTGTTGAGCAATGAATTTCTCAAAGTGCGGCCCTAGCGT
>DASPGW010000111.1 GCA_035620395.1 Desulfuromonadales bacterium
CCATCCAGGCGCCCGGCGGCGGTGTAGGCAAGATCGAGACTGGCGGCGCCGGCCCTGCGGCAGGCCTGGGCCTCCTGCTGGAAATTGAGGAAATGATCGTAGTTGTTCACCGAACTCGTTTTGCGGTCATAGGGGAAGCCCGTCGCCAGCAGCGCCCGATCGAGCCGGGCAGTCGTCGATACCCTGATCTGGACCTCATTGAGATAAGCGCCTTCGCCTTTCTCGGCAAAGAAAAGTTCACACTGGAAAGGGTTGTACACGACCCCGAGGCGCACCTCCCCTTCTACCTCCAGAGCGATGGAGACGGCGAACCAGGGAAAGCCGTGGGCATAGTTGGTGGTCCCGTCCAAGGGATCGATGATCCAGCGATACGCCGACCCGGAGTGGCCGTAGTCGGCCTCTTCGGCGAGAAAGTCATGTCGCGGAAAGGTGTCGCGGATCACCGAAACGACAGTCTCTTCCGCCGCCCGATCGGCCTCGGTCACCAGGTCGACTTCCCCCTTGTGGCTGATTTCAAGAGCAGTACCGAATTTCTGCATCAGAACCCGCCCGCCTTCAAGGGCGGCCTCAATGGCAATCTTTTTCATGATCATCCTGCGTTCGAAATATTTCGTTTAATTCAGTGAATTAGCCCCTTCTCAACTCCGGGCGAGGAGGGTGCCGCAGCCGCCTTCCGCCAGGGTCCGCCAGCGATTGGGACGCCGGATGTTGAGCCCCCGGGCAGTCAGAAAACCATGCACTGCATCGACCACCGGCGGCGGCGGGCTGACGAACGGGCTCCCGGCTACCGGGTTGCAGGTCAACAGGTGAAGGGTGAGTTCGGGCTGGTGACGCAGCCTTTCGGCCAGGGCGGAAAGTTCGGCGGGGGAGTCATTGCAGCCGGCCAGCAGCAGGTAGTTGATGCCGATCTTGCGCCGCCGGCGCCGGGAAAGCGCGGGCAGTGCCTCTTCGAGCAGCGACCACAGGGCATCCAGGTCCGGCCCGCGCGGGACCAGGCGGCGATGCGTGGCGGCCGTTCCGGCGTGCAGGGAGAGCATCAGGCCGTTGTGGGGCAGATGCAGAAACTCCTGCAGCAGGGTGAGCGGGCTGCCGGTGGTCGTCAGGGAGACCGGCAATCCCTGCCGACGGCACTCCTCGACGAATACGGCTACCGCTTGGGGGTTGTGCAACGGTTCGCCGATGCCGGAGACGGTCACCCGCTGCGGCACGGCCCCACGCTTTCGGGCCGTCTCAAGCTGCAGGAACAATTCGTCCGTCGACAGACTGCGTCGCAACCCGCCGAAACCCGACGCGCAGAAGGGGCAGCCGAGGGCGCAGCCGACCTGGCTGGAGATGCACAGGGTGCCGCTGCCGTACCAGACCGCCTCGACCGCCAAACCGTCGGTCAGGGGGACCGCCATTTTGACGTTGCCGCCCATCTGCATCCATAGGTCCTTCGAAAAAAATGCGCCATCCCCATTGTAGAGGATGGCGCCATCATTGTCGACAGGAGGCAATTACCATCGACAAGATTTAAATTCTCCGGCTAGAAGAGCAGTGTCACCTTGAGGCCTGAGAGTATCTCGCTGTCGATCCGCTCCTTGGCTTCATCGCTGATGCCCGACGAATAGAGCACAGAGGGGCTGATGCTGACGCTGTCGGTCAGAGCATAGCTGGCAGCGGCGCTCAACTCATAGTTGTGCCAGTCGCGGTAGTCGCCCACCGAGAAGTCGCTCGCCTGATTGTAGTTGACCCCGGCGCCGAGGCTGACGGCGAGCTTGTCGGTCAGGCCGATGGTATGGCCGACCGCAGCGTTGAAAAACAGACCGTCGGATTCGGCTTCATCGTAGTCCCAGTAAACGGTGACCGACGGGGCGAGCAGGGTGTTGAATGCCACCTTCCCGTAGAGTTCATTGGTGTCGTTGAGCCCTTCCAGTTGGTAGAAGATGTTGCCGGCGCTGAGCGAAACGAGGTCGCTGAGAGCGTAGGTGTAGTTGAGGGTGATATCCGTCTCGGTGATCTCTCCCGACTCGAAGCCGGCCTTCTCGTCGTCGCGGGCCTGGTAGTTGCTCCAGTAGCTGAGGGTGAAACCCTTGGCGCTGAGGTCGGCGCCGCCCTGAACGACGGGCATCCCGCCGCTCAGGTCGAAGCCGCGCCAGAGATACATGTTGTAATAGCTGAGGTAGACGTCCCCGGTGACCTCGAGGGCCTGCGCAGCAGGGGCCATCACTCCCGCAGCCATCGTCAATGCAAGCAGAATAACACCAAACTTCTTCATCGTTCCATTCTCCTTCACTTGTTGAGGGTTTTACCGGCCGGCGGCCGGACCGCCGACCGGTTCATTGAATACCACTTTTTTTCACGTTCCAGGTGTTGAGCGATTCACTTTTTACGCCTGCTTCACCGGCTCGGTCATCACCCGGGCCGCGGACACCGGAGCGCCGCCCAGGCTGGAACCGACGCCCACGCCGCCGATGTTGATCCGCTGGAAATCGGGGTAGGCCTCCAGGCCGATTTCCGCGACGTCCAGGCCGCGCAGTTCGTCATCCGCCGAGCAGCGGATGCCGACGGTGTACTTGAGAGCCAGCCAGCAGACGGCGCTGGTGACGAGCACGAAGGCGCCAACGGCCGCCACGCCGATTGCCTGGGTGAGGAAGCTCGCATCGGCGTTGGTGAAGGGAACGGCCATGGTTCCCCAGATGCCGCAGGCCAGGTGGACCGACAGGGCGCCGACGACATCGTCGATCTTCAGCTTGTCGAAGAAGGGGACAGCGAAGACCACCAGCACCCCGCCCACGGCGCCGATCAGGACCGCCGCGCCGGGCGACGGGGTCTGGGGACCGGCGGTGATGCTGACCAGGCCGGCGAGGGCGCCGTTGAGGGCCATGGTCACGTCGACCTTTTTGTAGAGGATCTGCACCAGGATCATGGCAGCGATCATCCCGCCGCAGGCCCCCAGGTTGGTGTTGACGAAGACGTTGGACATTTCGATGGCGCTCGCCGCGCTGCCGAGGGAGAGGACCGAACCGCCGTTGAAGCCGTACCAGCCCATCCAGAGAATGAAGGTGCCGAGGGTGGCCAGAGGGATGTTGGAACCCGGCATCGGGTTGATCCGGCCTTCCTTGCCGTATTTCCCCTTGCGGGCGCCGACGATGAGAGCACCGGTCAGGGCCGCCCAGCCGCCCACCGAGTGGACCAGGGTAGAGCCGGCGTAATCCTTGAAGCCCATGCCGGTGAGCCAGCCGCCGCCCCAGACCCAGGAGCCGGTGATCGGGTAGATGACGCCGGTCAGCACGACGCAGAAGGCCATGAAGGGCCACAGCTTGGTCCGCTCGGCGACGCAGCCGGAGACCACCGAGCAGGCGGCGCCGCAGAAGACCATCTGGAAGAACCAGTCGGAGGCGGTGGCGTATTTGCCGGAGAAATCGCCGGCCGCGGCCGCCGCGTCATCCGGCCCCCAGACGCCGAGGGAGCCGATCCAGCCGCCGTCGACGCCGGAGTACATCAGTTTGTAGCCGATCAGGTAGTAGAGGATGCCGGCGACGCCGAAGAGGGCGATGTTTTTCAGGCAGATGGTGGCGACGTTCTTGGAGCGGACCAGTCCGGCTTCGAGCATGGCGAAGCCGGCGGCCATCCACATGACCAGCGCGCCGGTCATCAGAAACGAGAAGGTGTTGAGGATGTAGGCGATCTCGGAAACCGGGGCATCCTCGGCCAGGGCCACGGCCGGCAAGCCGAGCAGCAGACCGGCGGCGATGAGGGAAATAAAACGTTTCATCTGATTACCTCCTTGGGCTTTATTGTTTTTAAAGGGCTTCAGGGCCGGTTTCGCCGGTGCGGATTCGTACCGACTGATCGACCGGGGTCACGAAAATCTTGCCGTCGCCGATGCGGCCGGTACAGGCTTCCTTCTGCACGGCTGCCACGATCTCGGCGACCCGCTCGGCGGGGACCACCAGATCGATCTTCACCTTGGGGATGAAATCGATCTGGTACTCGGCGCCGCGGTAGAGCTCGGTGTGCCCCTTCTGCCGACCGAAGCCTCGCACTTCGCTCACGGTCATGCCGGTGATCCCCATGTCGGTCAGAACACTCTTCACGTCGTCCAGTTTGAAGGGTTTGATGATGCACTCGATCTTTCGCATGCCTTGTCTTCTCCTTTCCAGAGGTCAAAATAAAAAAAACGCCCATCCCTCCTTTGCGGAAGGTAGGCGCCTTTGCCTTGCGTCGATCTCGACCTGGACCTCTTTGTCCTTGCGAGTCGCTGTCGCTCGCCGGCTGGCCGGGAAACCCGCTCGCCGATGTGCGTTTGTCTGCCGAATCAAGAGCATACCGCGTGCCAAAACGTAATATGCTGTAAATCCGTCTACTTAAGGAAAGACAGGAAGATCTCCTGCCTAATTATTTTGCAGCCGCTGCTCCCCCTGAATATTCCGAAGGCAATCAGCCGAGGGGGAGCACCACGCGAAAGGTCGCCCCCTGTCCCGGTACGGACTCGAGCAGCAGGCGGCCTTCGTGCTCGGCCACGATGTTGCGGCAGATATAGAGACCCAGCCCGGTCCCCTCCCCTTCCCGCTTGGTCGAGAAAAAAGGTTCGAAGATCTTGCCCTGCACGTCTGCCGGTATTCCGGGGCCGGTGTCGGTCACCACCGCCTCGATCTCCTCGCCGGCAACAAGAGCGGTCCGCACCGAAAGAGTCCCCCCATCCGGCATGGCCTGTGAAGCGTTCATGAACAGATTGATGAAGACCTGCTTGAGTTTGTTGGGGTCGGCCTGGATCGCCGGCAGCTCGGCGAAGTCCTCCTCCAGACGGATCGCATGCCGGTTCAGCTCGTAGCGCACCAGGCGCAGCACGTCCCGCAGGACTTCGTTGAGGTCGGTCTCGCGCCGGACCATTTCCCGGGCCCGGGAAAAAGAGAGCAGGCTGCCGGTCAGCGTCTTGAGGCGGTCGACCTCGCTGTCGATCCGCTCCGCCAACTCCTTGTGGAACGGCGGCAGCTCTTCCTCCCGCAGCAGCAGCTGGGCTGCATAGGAGATGACCGCCAGGGGGTTGTTGACCTCGTGGGCGATGCCGGCGGAGAGGCGCCCCACTTCGGCCAGTTTTTCCGACTGGATCGTCTGTTCCAGCAGCCGCTTGAACTCGGTGATGTCCTCGACGATGACCACGATTCCCGTCGTGCGGTCGCCGTCCTTCAGGGGAGCCAGCCGCCGTTTCTGGAAGCGCAGTTCACCTTTCATGTTGCGGTGGGCGAGCCGCACCTTCTCCGGAATTCCTCGCTGCAGAACCCTCCGGACCCGGTCCGCGAACCCCTCCTCCTCGAGGACCGGGAAGAGTTGCAAAAGGTCGTTGCCGAGCGCATCCTCCTCGCTGACGCCGCTCATCTCCTCCATCCGGCGATTCCAGGAGGTGACCCGCATGTCGGCATCGATCGTGTAAATGCCGAGGCTGGCGCTCTTCAGGATCCGGCTGTTGAACTGGTGCAGTTCCTGGTAGCGGCGGGAGACGGAGCGCAGATTATCGTAAAGGCGGGCGTTCTCGATGGCGATGGCGGCCTGGCCGGCCATGGTCATCAGCGGGACGATATCCTCTTCGCGAAAAGCGTCGGGCCGGGGGCTCTCCACGTTGAATACGCCGATCAGCTTTTCCCGGGCCAGCATCGGCACGGCCAGTTCGCTGCGCGCGTTGCTGATCCCCTGGACATAGTCGGGAAGCGTGGCGACGTCGCTCACCAGGATGGGCCGGCCACTCAGGGCAACCTTTCCCATGACCCCCTGGCCGACCCGGATCTCCGGGCGAATGGCCTCCTCGGCGTAACCGTAGGACGCCGCCGTCACGAGCATGCCGCGATCCGCCTCGAGCAGACGGATGATGGCATTCTCGAAGCGGAAAACTTCCCGCGAGATTTTCAGAATCCGGTTGAGCAGCTCCTCCAGCTCAACGGTGGAGGCCAACTCCTGACCGATATCGATCAGAGCCTTGAGCAGTTTTTCGTTTTGTCCGTTTGTGCCGGGTGACATCCCCTCTCCTCTCAGCCGCGGAAACCCGTTTCCATAAGGGCATAAGACGTGCCAGCGGCAATCCGGGGAGAAACGCCGGAAATAAGCCTGAAAGAGGGGCGCCGGGAAAGGGTCCCTGCAGGATTCTGCCCATCTTTTGTCATCTTCTGGCTAAAATTTGGGCAATCGGCAGCAGTTGCGGCAGCCGAGGCAAGCCGACAATTTTTCCTCTTGCCTCCTCCGCGCCCCTTCTCCTATACTGAGAACAACAAAAAGCTCTCTGCACTGCAAGTGAGATCAAGACGCCCACGCGGAATATTGTTAATCAGGGATTTCTTCAGGGGAGCGGTGAGCCAGCCCACCATCGAGTGGGACGCCTGATGCGCCCACAAGGGGTTCCACCTCATAGAGATTCGCTGTGAGGCCCAAGGATCCACGGCAGGCGTGGAGAGCCGTAAACAAGAAAAGGCACCGGAAGATCCCGGTGCCTTTTCTCTTGAAAACAAAACCCCGGGCGCTTCACCTTACCCCGGGGCTGGCCGTGTACGGCCCTCGCTTAACGATAGGGCCATTCTTCCTTGGACCGGCTCAATTCTTCGCATTCGCGGAAATCCCAGCAGCGTTTTGTCCCGTCGCTGGTTTCCACCACCAGATGGTCGATCGAACAGTTCAGCACGCGTCCTTCCTCACTGGAGGATGCATGCCGCACGAATGCGTCGGTTCCGGCCTCGGTATCCTGACAGACAAAATCGAAACGCTCTTTCCTCATGGCTGACTCCTTTCCCCGGCCAGCGGTTACACACCCTGACTCACCGGCCCCGGTGCTCGGACCGCCCGCAGGTTTCGCCGTAATCCTGATGTTTCATCCCGCCTCCGTTTCCTTCTGGATGGTAAAATTATAACACAAAAACAATAACTTTGACCGGCACGGCAGGGACACCGTTTCGCTCCCACGACGGGTCGCCGCATGGGAGCGGCATGAAAAACCCTGTCTCCGCAACCTCGTTCCATGTTAGGATGCAGGAAATTGACCTGGAAAGAAGGACGTGACTCAATGAGCGAAGAAATCGCTTCGGATATCCACCGCATCACTATCGAGGGGAAAGAGATCGTTCTGGTGGGAACGGCGCATATCTCTCAGGACTCGGTAGAGACCGTACGCCGGGTCATCGAGGCCGAGGCGCCGGAGACCGTCTGCATCGAACTCGACAGCCAGCGCTATCACTCATTGCGGGATCAGCGGCGGTGGGAATCGTTGAACCTCATCCAGGTCATCAAGAGCGGGCAGGTCCCGTTTCTGCTGGCCAACCTGGCGCTCGCCGCCTTCCAGAAGCGGATGGGTTTGCACACCGGGGTCAAGCCGGGGGCCGAACTGGCCGCCGCCGGTGAAACCGCCGAACGGCTGGGGCTCGAAGTCCGGCTGGTCGACCGGGAAATCCGCACCACCCTGCTGCGGGCCTGGCGCAAAACCGGCCTCTGGAAAAAGCTGAACCTGGTATCGACCCTGATCGCCGGGCTCTTCGAAAACCAGAAGCTGGACGAGGCTGAACTCGCCCGCTTGCGGCAGACCGACACCCTTTCGGCCATGCTGGAGGAGATGGGAACCCTTCTCCCTTCCGTCAAGACCATCCTGGTCGACGAGCGCGACACCTACATGGCCCACTTCATCCGCCTGGCACCCGGCGCCAAGGTGGTGGCTGTGGTGGGAGCCGCCCACCTGCCCGGCATCATCCGCCAGCTGACGGAAACGATCTCGCCCGACACCATCGCCGGGCTTTCGACCATCCCGCCGAAAACCGCCATCTCCAAGGCGGTTCCCTGGCTCATCCCCGGCATCGTCATCGCCCTGTTCGTCGCCGGCCTCTTTACCGGCGACTGGGGACGGATGGCTGACGCCGCCGTCGCCTGGGCGCTCGCCACCGGGCTGCTCGCCGCGCTCGGCACGGTCATCGCCTTCGGCCATCCGCTGACGGTTCTCTCCGCCTTCGTGGCGGCGCCCATTACCACACTCCATCCCGCCATCGGTGCCGGCATGGTCACCGGTCTGGTGCAGGCATTCGTGGTTTCTCCCACCGTCCGTGACATGGAGCGGGTTGGCGACGACCTGGCCAGCCTGCGCGGCTGGTGGAGCAACCGGATGATGCGGGTGCTGCTGGTCTTCTTCTTCTCTTCCCTCGGCGCTTCGGCCGGCACCCTCGTCGCCCTGAACTGGCTGAAGAATCTGCTTTAGCTCCCCCCCGCCTGCCAGACATCATCCACCCGCGGCCAGCCCTTGCGGCAAACTGGACTGGGGAAGGCGGCCGGGCTCTGCCCGCCGCCGGTTCAGCGCCCGGTCGAGGTCGAGGTCGCGCAGGTAGATGTCGTCGCGAAACTGCATAATTCCCTCCGGATCGACCCACGCCGTCCAGTACAGGACATGAACCGGCAGCGGACGAACCAGAGCGACGCGCAACGGTGAACTGCGCCCCATGGCGGCCAGAATCCGCTCGCGCCCCCAGCCCTGTTCTGCCAGAAGGTATTGGGCCAGGTCGTACGGCCGCTGGATGCGGATACAGCCGGAGCTGAAAGTGCGGTCACCGCGACCGAACAGATGCTTATCCGGCGTATCGTGCAGATAGACGTCGAAGGCATTGGGGAACATGAACTTGACCCGACCCAGCGGATTCTTCGGCCCCGGCTTCTGCCGCAAATGTCCCGGGAAGGTGGCGGCGGTCACCTTGCGCCAGGAAATTTTCCAGGGATCGAGGAAGGTCGGATTCGCCTCCGTTCCGCTCACGATTTCAAATTGCTGCCGGTGCACATAGCCGGGGTTGGCCTTGATCTTGGGCAGCTTGTCTTCGCGCAATATGGTCGGCGGCACGTTCCAATAGGGGGCGAAAATCAGGTGGTCCAGGCGGGCGGAAAAGACCGGCGTCTTGCGGTAAGCGGTGCCGACCACCACCGGCATGGTCATGACGGCCTGCGCCCCCTCCATCACGGCGAGCTGAAAATCGGCGATGTTGACCGCAACATGGCGATCCCCGAGATCCTTGGGGAGCCAGCGCCAGCGCTCAAGGTTGAGCTCGATCTGCCGGATGCGCGCCTCCACGCTGACATTAAGTGCCGCGAGGGTCTTCGGCCCCAGCACCCCGTCGCTCTTCAGACCGTGGCGCTGCTGAAAACGCATCAGAGCCGCTTCGGTTTCCCTGTCGAAAATTTCCCCGCCAACTACCTCGCTCTCAGGCAGATCGTTGCTGGCCAGCAGGCGCAGCCGCAACCAGGATAGACGGGAGTCGGTGTCCCCCGCCCGCAGCACGGGGCCAGCCGGAATCCCGGGCCAGCCGCCCAGAGCAGAGATTCTCCGATAGCGTTCGAGTTCTTCCCGCAGGAGCAGGTAGCCGGGATGCGGCGGAGCAAGACCCGCCAGCACCTGCACCACTCCGTCGCCGGTCAATGCCGTGCTGAGCAGCCGGACCAGGTCGACCTTGCGCGGCCTAGCCCGCCACCCCTCATGCACCTCGTCCGGGTCGACCCGGCCCTCGACCAGATGCGCCGCATAGAGCAGAAAGGCATCGGTCAACAGCAGATCGAGCCGGGCCATGTAGACGGGATCGACGAGTATGCCGTAGCGACGGTAGTCGGCGGCCAGCTCGACCACCGCCTCGATCCGGGTCAGATGATAGTCTTCCGGGCAGAGCCCATGCTCATCGGCACTGCGCAGCAGATCGAGCAGATGCCCTCCGGCAGCCGTCATTCCGAAGTCGTCGACCCAGGCCGGAGCATAATCCCTCGACTGGTAGAAGCCGGGCAGAAGGTCGGCATTGAGCAACATCTCCCGATCGAGGACGAGGCGCGGGATGCCCTCCCGATCGAACACGCTGCGGATTTCGCCGGCCACCTGCAGGCTCAGGGGCGCAGCGGGAGCGGATGACGGGAAGAAAAAAGCGGCAAAGAGAAGATACGGCAGCCAGAAGGGGGCGCGTAAAATGAGGGGACGCTGAGAGGATCGACGGAGGATTGGCATGTTGCTATTAATAATACTCTAAAAGCCGAGACAGGAAAACCCGCTAAGCCAATAAATTCTCCGCCTTGCAGCATCCAAACAAAGAGAGGGACGGGTTTGCGCCCGTCCCTCACCTCGTTTTTTCGGGAAATGCTGAATATCAACCCATATCCGCCACCGCCTGCAGCAATTCGCTGGAGGTGAGCCCCTGGCGCACCGCGTGGCCGAAACCGGAGCCTTCCCGCCGCAGAAGATCGAAGAGCGGCTGCCGGCGGCCATCCTCCCCCTTGACGCTCTTGACCGCCAGAATCCCGGCATCGGCAAGTTGGGGCTGGGCGCAGGAATTGCCGCAGCCGGAAATGGCCCAGGTCATAGCGCGGCCCTTCTCGCCCAGCGCAGCGATCACCTCCCGCGCCACGTCCCGGGTCGCCGCCAGTCCCATACGGCACTCATGATTGCCGGGGCAGATGCGGAAAACCAGCTGCTCGGCCGGCGTCTTGCCGGTAAAACCGGCCTCGGCCAGGGCCTGACGCGCCGCGTCGCGGCACGCGGCGTCGCCGAGCAGAAAGGCCACGTTCTGGTCGGCAGTCAGGGCCAGATACCCGGCGGCGAAGCGGCCGGCGATGTTCGCCAGGCGCCGGAAGGTTGCAGTATCGACTTCCCCGGCAAAGATGTTGGCCTCCAGCCGCACGCCGGGTCCGTGCGGCAGGGCGGTGAGACGTTTTTCAAAGCCGTCGGCCAGTTCCAGCTCGCCGGCGTCCTTCAGCTCCTCAGCCAGCAGTTGACGGAACTTCTTTTCGCCGATCGCCTGGACCACATGCTTGAGCCGCTTGCCGACCGGGGTGTTCTGCTTGTGTACCC
This sequence comes from Desulfuromonadales bacterium, assembly GCA_035620395.1. Lineage (NCBI taxonomy): Bacteria > Pseudomonadati > Thermodesulfobacteriota > Desulfuromonadia > Desulfuromonadales > Desulfuromonadales bacterium. The sequence continues at coordinate 10,820 of DASPGW010000111.1, forward strand.
GCACCGCCGCCTCGATCAAGGGAATGAGTCGCCGCTCGGGGACCTTCTCTTCGAAGAGCAGGGCCGGCATCGGCTCGCGCCCGAGGCCGCCGGCCAGCCAGACGTCATAGAGGTCGAGACCATCCTCGGTGCCGACATAGACCAGACCGGCATCCTGGATCAGGTGACGGGAGGCTTCGTAACCGGCATCGACGCCGATCTTGAACTTCTTCGGCAACCCCTCAAAATGGGGATTGCCGGCGAAATGCCGGTGCAGCTTGCGGGCCAGCACCTGAGTGACGGCGAACCCCTCGGCAAAGGTCGTGCTGCAGACGATGCCGCGCACCGCACCGCCGCAGGCACCGCGGCTGGTCAGGCCGACGGCCGAGAGCTGCCGCAGCACTTCGGCCAGATCGCCGAAACCGAGCCAGTGCAGCTCGATGCTGCCGCGGGTGGTCAGGTGCAGCAAACCGTTGCTGAACCGGTCGGAAATGTCCGCCACCTTCAAGGCCTGTTCAACGGAGAGGACGCCGGCAGGGACTTTCACCCGCAGCATCAGCTGGCCGTCTTCGTTCTGCTTGTACACCCCTTCGACGCGGAGGCGGTTGTAATCGATGGTCATATCCATATTGCCTTTCGTAAGCAGTTCGCCCAGATATACCCTATTTGCCAACTAGGGTCAAGGGTTTAAGATTGTACTTAAAAAAAGTCAACTTCATGGTCTGCCCCATTCCGCAGCGAATTTCATGTAGTCCCGGATACAGCAAAAGGGCTTCGCGTTTTTGCATGAAATTATGTTAGATTACTGGTTAAAATTCTGATTTTGTTGCCTAAAGGATTGAATCGTTCAGGAATGAATACGTCTGATCCAGTGAAAATCAGGATAAGGCTGGCTGGTGTTTTCCGAATCAACCGGTTCAAGGAGGCAGAACGTACCTATCCTCCCGGCATCAGGGTTCGGGAGGTGATCGAAGACCTGCAACTCCCCGAACACCTCCTGGGCATCGTCGTGATCAACGATGTGCATGCCGGCACCGAAGATGTCCTCCGGGATGGCGATACCCTGGCGTTGTTTCCCCTTCTGGGCGGTGGCTAGCCAGCTTGCTCTGTGCGATCTGCAAGGAGATGAAAACATGAAAATTCTGACCACTGACCCCGTCAAAGAGCCTTTGGCTATTCTTTACCGCCGCTGCACCGTCGATCTGCGCAGCGGCGCCATCACCATGGAGGATGTCCCCTGTCGCAATTTTGAAGAGGTCCTGGGTGGCTTCGGCCGCTCCTTCCAGTTGCTGGCGGAACGGCGGATCACCACCGCCTATTGCGACGAGAACCCGCTGATCGTCAACACCGGCCTGCTCACCGGCAGCAACGCCATGACCGGCATGCGCACCTATTTCTCCGGCTACAGTCCGCTCAAGGCATCCGGCAAGGGGCTGCCGGCCGCCATGTGGTCGGCCGGCAGCGGCAAGTTCGGCGCCAAGTTCAAGTGGACCGGGCTGGATGAGCTGATCTTCGAAAACCGCTGCGCCACGCCCGTCTATGTGGTCATCCGGGAGGGCGCGGACGGTCCGCAGGTGGAGCTCAAGCCGGCAGGCCACCTGCTCGGGCTCTCCACCCACGACAAGATCATGGCTCTGCAGAAGGAATATGCCAACGCCCACTTTGCGGTCATCGGCCCGGCCGGCGAGAATTGGCAAAACGTCTACATGGGAGCGGTGGCGCTCTCCACCGAAAACCAGCTCAAGTCGGGTGATGACAAGTGCCGTTTTGCCGGTCGCGGCGGCATGGGGAGCCTGATGGGATACAAGAACGTCATCGCCCTGGTCGCCCAGAGCACCGACAAGCTCAAGCCCCTTTCCGAAGAGGTGAAGAAGGTCAACATCAACGTCGTCAAGGGGGGCGGTTCGGCCCGCCTGCAGCCGATCAGCCGGGGCGGCGGCGGGGGGACCTGGTCCGCCTACGACGTCATGCAGGGCTTCCATGCCGTGCCGATCAACAACTTCCGCCCGCAGGGGAACGACCTGCCGGAGAAGCTGTTCCGGGAGAACGTGGAAAAGGCGTACCATATCAAGTCGGAGGCCTGCTTCCGCTGCGGCATCACCTGCCACAACAACATCTACGAGAAGAAGGCCGACGGCAGTGCCGGAAAATTCCTGGCCAAGTTCGACTACGAACCGCTCAATCTGCTCAGCACCAATCTCGGCATCCACGATGCCGGCCAGGCGGCCAGCCTGATTCACCTGGGGGACAACTACGGCATGGATGCCATTTCCCTGGGGGTGACTATCTCCTACGCCCTTTCCTACAATGAGCGGCACCCGGAAAAGCCGATTCTCAACGGCGCCACCTTCGGTGCCTACGAAAAAATTCGCGAATTGATCATCCAGGCTGGCGAGGGCCGTCTGCCGGAGATCGGGCGGGGCTCCAGGAGACTCTCGGAAAGCACCGGCGAAACCGCCTACGCCTATCACGTCAAGGGGCTGGAGCTGGCGGCCTACCTGCCGGAAACCAATCCCGGATATGCCTGGGCCATCGCCGGGGGCCACATGTCGATGGGGACCTATGGCGTGCTCATCCGCGAAGGGAAGTCGGATATCGACTCCTGGGTCAGGGCGATCACTCAGGAGAAGTTGAACATCGTCGGTTTCGACATGATCGGGTTGTGCAAGTTTTTCGATATCAACAAGGGGATCGGCACGCAGATGGTGATCGATTGCCTGCAGGCCGAGCTGGGGTTGGAGGTCACGGCCGAGGCTCTGGCCATGGCAGTCAGAAGGGCTTTTCTGCGCGGCCTTGCTCTGGAGCTGCGGCAGGGGTATGCCAGGGCCGAATACACCCTGCCGGCCGAAGTGTTCGAATCGCCGAATCTGCACATCAGGTTGCCCCGCATCGCCACTCCCGAGTTCTTTGCAGAACTGCAAAGAAGGGTCTGGGAAATTTTCGACCCGGAGCTGCAGGAGTTCCTTTCCTGAACGGTAACGGGTATATCCTTGAGATCTCCCTAGGCAACCGATGCCTTGAGGCTTGCCCGACCGGGGATTTTCTGCGATAGTTGCTGGCACCCCAACCCTGGAAGGAGTTTACGTTGCCGGCCTCGAGACATCTGACCCTACTCAGTTTCAACAGCGTCCAATGGCAGTGGCGGCTGCGCCGCTGGCAGCGCAACCTGCGCGGTCTTTTTCGCGGCAATCTGCAGCAGGCCGGGGTCTCGGTGACCGGTACGATCATCTTCACCAACCTGGTCCTGTTCACCCTGATGATCGCACAGGGGATCCTGGCCGGCCAGGGACCCTCGACGATCCTGAACCCGGACACCTATCTGCTGCTCCACGCCGGCGCCCAGTACTGGCCGCTGGTCCTGGTCGAAGGTGAATGGTGGCGCTGCCTCACCTACGCCTTCGCCCACGGCGGCATCATCCACCTCGGCTTCAACATGGTCGTCCTCTACCAGGTGGGGCCGCTGCTCGAAGCGGAGGTCGGCAAGGCGCGCTTCATCTTCCTCTACACCTTTACCGCCCTCACCGCAACCGCACTCGGCTATTTCTGGCATCCCATGGCACCGGTGGTCGGAGCCTCAGGTTCCCTGTTCGGGCTGATCGGCTTTTCCGTGGCGTACTACCACCGGCTCGGCCCCCAGGGGCTGCATATTCGCAACTTCATGTTCCAGTGGGCGATCTTCGCCTTCGTCTTCGGGCTGCTGGTCGGCGCCGACAACGCCGGCCACCTGGGCGGCGCCCTTGGCGGCGCGCTCCTCGGGCTGCTTATCCCGGCCAGCTGGCGACGCCGGCCGCTGCTTGATCAGTTCTTCAACGTATTGGCCGTCCTCAGTACGGCGGCCATCCTTTACAGCCTGACCATGCTGGTCCTGTCATGGCTGAACGCCGGGTCCCGGTGAGGTTTCGTCATGGCCAAGGATAAAACCCCCGTAACCCCGGCCGTCCGCCTGCTGCGCCAGGAGCAGGTGGACTTCACCGCCCACCCCTACACTTACGAAGAAAAGGGGGGAACGGCCGTCTCCGCCCGCGAACTGGGGGTCGACGAACATGCGGTGATCAAGACCCTGATCATGGAGGACGACCGCCGGAATCCCCTCATCGTCCTGATGCACGGCGACCTGCAGGTCTCGACCAGGGAACTGGCGAGGGTCATCGGCGCCCGGAGCATCACCCCTTGCGCCCCGGCCGTGGCCGACAAGCACTCCGGCTACCAGGTCGGCGGCACCTCCCCCTTCGGCACCCGCAAACCGATGCCTGTCTACCTGGAGGAGACGATCCTCGATCTGCCGAGGATCTACATCAACGGTGGCAAACGGGGGTTTCTCGTCGGCATTGACCCGCAGGAGGTCGTTCGGCTGCTCAAGCCGACTCTGGTGAAAGTGGGAATAACATAGGTCCCAAGCGTCCCACGAGTCCCAAAAGTCCCAGGTTCTTGGGACCGGTGGGACCTGTGGGACAAGCGATCAAGGAGCCGCCCATGGACCTTCCGGAAGCCTTCCGCGTCGCGGCGCACGCCCTCCGCAGCGCCCGCGCCCTGGTGGTCACCGCCGGCGCCGGGATGGGGGTCGACTCGGGACTCCCTGACTTCCGCGGCGACCAGGGGTTCTGGAATGCCTACCCGATGTACGAGCGGCTCGGCCTCTCCTTCGTCGACGCTGCCAATCCCGGGCATTTCGAACGCGACCCGGCCTTCGGCTGGGGATTCTACGGCCACCGCACCAACCTCTACCGGCAGACGGTTCCACACCGGGGATTTCAGCTGCTGCTCGATTGGACCGAGCGCTTCGATCTCGACACCTTCGTCGTCACCTCCAACGTCGACGGCCAGTTCCAGAAGGCCGGCTTCCGGGAGGATCAGATCCTCGAGGTGCACGGCTCGATCCACCATCTGCAATGCCTCACCCCCTGCAGCCGCGCCATCTGGGACAACCGCGAAGAGATCCCGGTCGATGTCGACACCATGCGTGCCCGGCACATCCCCGTCTGTCCGCGCTGCGGCGGCGCCGCCCGCCCCAACATCCTCATGTTCGGCGACTGGTCCTGGCTGCCGGACCGCACCCGCGGCCAGGAAATGCGCTTCGACCTCTTCGTCGACCAGCACCGGGACCAGCCCCTAGTGGTCCTCGAGATGGGGGCCGGCACGGCCATCCCCACCATCCGTTACGCCAGCGAACGGCTCGGCGGCCGCGCCGGAGCAACGGTGGTGCGCATCAACCCCAGAGAACCGCAGGTCCCCAGGCCACACCTCTCTCTCCCCTGCGGCGCCCTGGCGGGGCTCACCGGCATCGACGACGCGCTGAAGGCAGGCTGAATCCGGGCCGGTCCCGTTCCCGCGCCAACCGGCATTTCTCCCTTCCCTGCTATAATCGAAGCGAAGCTATTAATCTCGCCCCTCGGGAGGGACCATGGACAAATTTCGCTACCCGGCCCTGCTCACCGACCTCTACGAACTGACCATGCTGGCCGGCTACTTCGATGAGGGGATGAGCGAGCAGCCGGCCGTCTTCGACCTCTTCTACCGCCACAATCCCTTTCAGGGGAGCTACGCCGTCTTTGCCGGGCTGGAGCCGGCGCTGCACTACCTGCGGGATCTGCGCTTCGCCGACGCGGACCTCGCCTACCTGCAGAGCCTCGGCATCTTCAAGCCGGCCTTTCTCGACTTTCTCAAGGATTTCCGCTTCCGCGGCAAGATCACGGCGCCGCCGGAGGGGACGGTGGTCTTCGCCAACGAGCCGCTGCTGACCGTCGAGGGGAACCTGGCCGAGGCCCAGTTCGTCGAGACGGCGCTGCTCAACATTGTCAACTTCCAGACCCTCGTCGCCACCAAGGCGGCACGTCTGACGCAGGCAGCAGGAGCCGGGGTGGTCGTCGAGTTTGGCCTGCGCCGGGCGCAGGGGCCGGACGGCGGGCTTTCCGGGGCGCGGGCGGCCTATGTCGGCGGGGTGCGCAGCACCAGCAACGTCTGGGCCGGGCAGCTCTTCGGCATCCCGGTCAAGGGGACCCACGCCCACAGCTGGGTCATGGCCTTTGCCGACGAGCTTACCGCCTTTCGCGCCTACGCCGAGTGTTTTCCCGACAGCTGCATCCTGCTGGTCGACACCTATGACACCCTGACCAGCGGCCTGCCCAACGCCATCACCGTCGCCCGGGAACTGCGGGCGAAGGGGCACGAGATCGTCGGCGTCCGTCTCGACTCGGGGGACCTCGCCTACCTGAGCAAGGAGGCGCGACGGATGTTCGACGAGGCGGGCTTTCCCGACGCGAAGATCGTCGCCTCCAACGAGCTCGACGAGTACGTCATCCACTCCATCCGCGACGAGGGAGGGAGAATCGACATCTACGGCGTCGGCACCCGGCTCGCCACCTGTGCCGGCGAGGGGGGCGGTGCTCTGGGCGGGGTCTACAAGCTGGTTCGCCTCGGTGACTTGCCGAAGCTGAAGGTCACTTCGGACATCGCCAAGGCGACCCTCCCCGACCGCAAGCGGGTGCTGCGGGCGGTGCGGCCCGACGGCCGCTTCGAGATGGATATCCTCTGCCTGTCGGGTGAGGAACTCCGTCCCGGCGACACCGTCTACGACCCGACCAACCCGGCGCGGCACAAGCCCATACCCCAGGGCGTCGTCCTTGAAGACCTCCGCCAGGTGGTCATGGCGAACGGGGAGATCCTCGCCCCGCTGCCGTCCCTGGACAGACTCGCCGACCGCAGCGCCGACCAGCTTCGACGCCTCCCGGACGGGTCGCTGCGCCTGACCAATCCGCACCTCTACAAAGTCGCCATGAGCGGCGGCCTGCACGAACTGCGCACCCGGTTGATGGAGGGTTACGAGACCGGGGAATGATCGCCGCCGGCCGCTTCCTGAAATGCCGATTTTCAGAGGCTTAGAATGCGAAATTCAGAACAGCATTGAAGTCTGCCGGCAGCGGCGCTTCGATGGTCATTTCCCGGCCGGTTGCGGGATGACGAAAGGAGAGCCGGAAGGCGTGCAGCAGATGACGGTGGATGTGAATACGTTCGCCGCCCACCGTGACGAGGCGGGGACCGCCGTAGAGGGTGTCGCCGAGCAGGGGAAACCCTTCCCCGGCGAGGTGGGCGCGGATCTGGTGGGTGCGTCCGGTCTTCGGCCGGGCCTCGACCAGGGCCACCCCCCCTGCCCCCCCCCTTTGCCAAAGGGGGGTTGTTCATTTTCAGGGTTCGGAAAACCGTTTCCGCCGGCTGGCCGCCGCTGGCGACGGCGACGGTGCGGCCGCGCACCCCGGGCTTGAGGAAGTTATTGACGCTTATGGAGTCGGGAGGGATTCCCGCCACCAGGGCGAGGTAGATCTTTTCCACCTCGCGTTCGGCAAACTGCCGGGAAAGCTCCCGGTTGGCCGCATTCGTCAGAGCGAATAGAAGCACGCCGGTGGTGTCGGCGTCGAGCCGGTGGAGGAGAATCGGAGGGAATATTTTGCCGTCACCGCGCAGCAGATCCGTCACCATGGAGAGTGCATTGATCCGCCCCGCCACCGTCGGATGCGAGGGAAGCCCGGCCGGCTTGTCGACCGCCAGCAGTTGCTCGTCACGAAAAAGGATGGGAAGTTCAGGCACTGGCGGGACCGGTCCGGCCATGTCGAGGGTGACGGTGACCGTTTCGCTCCCTCGCAGCAGATGCCCGGCCCGGCGCTCGGTCCGGCCATCGAGGAAGACCTGGCCGCCGTCGAGGGCCTTTTTGACCGCCTTGCGCGACACCCCGGCGAGGCCGCGGGCAATGAAGAGATCGAGCCGCTCGCCGGCCGCCGAGGGGTCCGCCAGAAGGATCGCGCGCCGTTTCTCCCCCGCACCGCTCACGCCACCACACCTTTCAGCCCCGCGGCATCGGCCCCGCTGATCCGCACCGCGACCACCCTACCCGTCAAATCCTCCTCGGCAGGAAACCGGACCGAAAGATAGTTGCGGCTCACCCCGCGGCAGAGGCCTTTGGAACGGCCCGCTTCGACCACCACTTCCAGCGTCCGGCCGACGAAGCCGGATGCGAAAACTCGCAGCTTCGCCTCACCGAGGCTGCGCAGCACGGCGGCCCGGGTCTTGACGACATCACCCGGCAGCTGGCCGGACATGGTGGCGGCGGGGGTGCCGGGTCGGCGGCTGAAAGGGAAGACGTGCAGGTGGGTGACCGGCAGCGCCTCGATCAGCCGGCAGGTGTTGGCGAACTCCTCTTCGCTTTCGCCGGGAAAGCCGGTGATGACGTCGAGACCGATGGCGGCCTCGGGGAGGCGCTGCCGGATGCGCCGCACCAGGCCGGCGAAGTAGTCCGTGCTGTAGTGCCGGTTCATGCGTTTCAGCACGCCGTCGTCGCCAGCCTGCAGGGGGATGTGGAAGTGGGGGCAAAGCTCCGGAGAGGAGGCGACGGTCTCGATGAGAGTATCGGAGAGCTCCGTCGGCTCGATGGAACCGAGACGCAGACGCTGTACCCCGGTTTCGGCGGTGAGCCGGCGGACCAGTTCCACCAGAGTCAGGGGCGGAGCAAGGTCGGCGCCGTAACCGCCGATGTGGATTCCGGTCAGCACGATCTCCGGGTAGCCGGCGGCGACCAGCTCCCGCACCTGGACGACGACCTCCTCGGGGCGCACCGAGCGGCTGCGGCCGCGGGCGTAGGGGATGATGCAGTAGCTGCAGAAGGCGTCGCAGCCGTTCTGGATCTGGACGAAGGCGCGGCTGCGCTCGGCGAAGGAGGAGAGCGGCAGGACGGCGGCCTCTGCGCGGCGGCGGATGTCGGAGACCCTGGCCGTCGGCGCCGATTCTTCATTTTCGAGAAGGCTGAGCAGGTCGCGCTTCTCCTCGTTGCCGAGCACCAGAGAGACGCCGGGGATGGCGAGCAGGGCCTGCGGGTCGACCTGGGCGTAGCAGCCGGTCACCACCACCCGGCACCCCTCGTTGAGGCGGCGCGCCCGGCGGATGAGGTTGCGCGACTGGGCGTCGGTGGCGGCGGTCACCGTGCAGGTGTTGACGATCACCAGGTCGGCTCCCGCCTCGAAGGGGACGACCCGGTAGCCGGCTCCCTGCAAACGCTCCTCCATGGCCGCCGATTCGAACTGGTTGGTCTTGCAGCCGAGGGTGGCGAAGGCGACAGTGCGATTCACTCGATCCAACCTCCCCCCAGCACCCGATCCCCGTCGTAGATGACCGCCGCCTGCCCCGGGGTCACCCCCCGCTGCGGCTCATCGAAAACGACCTGCGCCCGGCCCCCCGGCAGCGGCGTGATGAGCGCAGGCACCTCCTGGTGCCGATAGCGGATGCGGCAGCGGGCGCGGATTTCCCTTGCGGGAGCCTCTCCGGAGCTCCAGTTGACCCCATGCAGGGTCAGTTCCCGGCGTTCCAGGTGCTCCTGCTCGCCGACCAGCACCCGCCGGTTTTCGGCGTCGATGCCGACCACGTAGAGCGGCTGCGGCCAGGCGATCCCCAGCCCGCGGCGCTGGCCGATGGTGTAGCGGTAGGTTCCGAGATGCCGGCCGAGGACCTGCCCGGAGACGTGGACGATCTCGCCGTCGAGCTGCCCCTTGCCCCGCTCTTCCTCGAGGAAGCGCACATAGTCGCCGTCGGGGACGAAACAGATGTCCTGGCTCTCGGCCTTCTCCGCCACCCGCAGGCCGAAGCGGGCGGCATGGCCGCGCACCTCCTCCTTGGTCATCCCGCCGAGAGGGAAGAGGACGCGGCGCATCTGCTCCTGGTTCAGGGTGAAGAGGAAGTAGCTCTGGTCCTTCTGCGGGTCGAGCCCCTTGCGCAGGGCAAAGCCCCCCGTCTCCTCGACGATGCGGGCGTAGTGCCCGGTGGCCAGGCAGTCGGCTTCCAGCTCCCGGGCCCGGCGCAGCAGCAGCTCGAACTTGAGCACCTGGTTGCAAAGCACGCAGGGGTTGGGAGTGCGGCCGGCGAAATAGTCGTCGCAGAAGCGGTCGATCACCTGCCGCTGGAAATCCTTCTCGAAGTTGACCACGTAGAAGGGGATGCCGAGCCCCTCGGCTACCCGGCGGGCGTCGTAGACGTCGTCCAGTGAGCAGCAGGTGCCGAAGGTCTCGCCGTTCGCCGCCGCGAAGGTGGAGTAGTCCCAGATCTGCATGGTCATGCCGATCACCTCGTGACCCTGCTCCCTGAGCAGGGCCGCGGCCACCGACGAGTCGACCCCGCCGCTCATGGCGACGACGATGCGTTTTTTAGATGCGGACATGAAAAAACCACAAATGATTACCCCCCCTGCCCCCCCTGTTTCACAGGGGGGGTGCCCGAAGGGCGGGGGGGTTCAGGAGTCTATGTACCTTTCACCCGTTACGAGTGCTTTTCCCTGTAGTTTTTTATCGCCTCGTGCAGGGCGTCGGCGGCGAGGTTCGAGCAGTGCATCTTCTGCGTCGGCAAACCGTCGAGGGCTTCGGCGACGGCGGCGTTGGT
>DASPGW010000112.1 GCA_035620395.1 Desulfuromonadales bacterium
GAGGCAAATCCCCCCTCGCCCCCCTTTGCCAAAGGGGGGTCAAAACCTCCCCCCCCTCTCTCAGCCCGCAAACATCCGCTGCAGGTGTCCCTTGAGCACCTCCACGAACTCCGCCTCGCGATCCCCACGGTAGACCATGGAGGAGGCGATCTCGCTGGCCAGGATGGCGTAGCGGTACTTGGGCGGCAGGTTCTTGATGCGCCGCCGGTAGCGGCTGTTCTCGCGCAGCAGGCGCGGCAGGTGCGCCTCGATCGCCTTTCGGAACAGCGGTTCGTCGCAGCGTTCCGGATGCTGCTGGAACCAGGCGAAGAGACGCGCGTAGTGGGCGTTGATCTCGCCGCTGATGGCGGCGGAAATCTCCGTCCAGAGCTGGGCGCAGCCCGGGTCCGCCTTGCGCCGGAAGATCAGCCGCGCCTCCTCCGCCGCCCGCTTTTCGAGGATGGCCAGGACGTCGGCGACGTAGCGCTCCTTGTTGGCGAGGAACTCCTTCTCGGTCATCAGCAGGTTGGCGATGATTTCGTAGGAGGAGGAGATGACCCCGCACTTGTTGGCCGAGGCGTCGCGCAGGATGACGACGCCGTGCTTCTGCAGCTCGATCCGGGCCGCCGGGGTGATGAAGGAGTTGGCCCCTTCGACGATGACGCGGGCGCTCGGCGCGCCGTCCGGCCGGAGAAACTGCGGCCAGTTCTCGGCATCGATGGTTTCGGGGCGGCCGCCGGCGGGGATGAAGAGATCGGCCGGCACGGTGAAGACCAGGCTGCCGAACTCCCGGTTGAACTCGTCGACGGTGAGCCACTGCTCCTCGAGCCCCCGTTCGCTGCGCACCACCTTTTTGTAGAGCTCGCGCCGCCCCTCGGTGCGGCGCAGGTTGCGGTAGAGGAGAAAGCCGCCGGCATGCAGCGCCTGCGGGTCGAAGGCGTCCACATCGCTCTTGAGCACGATGCGGCGCAGGGCGTCGTGGTTCGCCCCGGCCGGATCGCAGAGGGCGCCGGTGCCGTCGACGATCAGCCGGATCTGTGCCTGCGGAGAGCGCTCCAGCAGGATGCGCAGGGCGTTGCCGGCGACGTCGCCGTTCGGCCCGCCGGTCAGCTTGACGCTGAAGGGGTCGCGCCGGATGTCGACACCGAGCTCCTCCATGGCGATTTCGGCGAATTTGACCACGCCGGTCGAGGTGACGCCGTACTCCTTGTGGTTGATCCCGACCTTCTTGCTGGAGATGACGCCGATGCCCAGCAGGTAGCCGCGGCGCACCGACTGGCGGGCGATCAGCTCGACCATCTCGTCGTGCATGTTCTCGTCCGGCCCCAGCTCGATCGGCTCGTCCTCGCCGTAGTAGTCGACCACCCGCGGGTCCTTCGCCCGCCCCGCTTCGGTGACGAAGATGTCGAAGAAGGCGTTGATCAGGCCGTACTGCAGCTTGTAGAGACGGCGGGTGACCAGGTCGCGGTCGGCAAGGTCGGCGGCATCGAGGATGACCACCATCTTCGAGCCCCCCTCGTAGATGTCCTTGTTCTTGAGGTGCTGGGTGTGGGCGAGCACGTAGTTCTCGCGGAAGAGGGTGTTGGCGCCGGTGACGTAGTCGTCCCAGTCGCGGCTGAGCAGCGTGCGCCAGCCGCCGCGGGCGATGTCGGAGAAGCCGATGTGGTAGCCGCAGCCGTGCCGGGCGAAAAAGAAGGTCACCCGGAAGGGGCGCTCCGGCGGCAGGTCGGCGGTGAACTCGGCGCCGAGCTCGTCCAGGTAGGCCGGGTCGAGGCGGAAGGCGAGCGCCTGCTTCTCGGGGATGAAGAAATTGGTCTTCAGGGTGTGCCGGATGAAGATCAGGGCGCAGCGGAAGATGCCGCGGCGCACCTCGTCGAGGTAGCGGTGGCCGGTGTTGTAGCCGTCGATGGCCCGGGTGAGGTCGGCCAGGGTCTTCTCGTAGCGGGCCCGGCGCTCGTCGACATCCGGATCGAAGCGGGCGCGGAAAAGTCCGATCAACTGCAGCGCCATGTCCGGGTGGCCGTGGAAGGCGCGCAGAACGTCCTCGTAGCCGAAGCGGTCCGGCTGGTTGTGGGCGAGGTTGGTGTGGCAGAAGGCGATGAAGGCGTTGACCAGGGAGGCTTCCTCGCCGCTCATCACCCGCCCGGTGACGAACTCCCGGTAGGCGTACGAGGCGGCGGAGAGGATCTGCGTGTTGTAGAGCTCCCGGCGCAGGCGCAGGAAGAGCTCGGAGCCCTTGTCGATCAGCTCCGCCTGCCGGGTGCGGATGTAGAAGTTGCCGAGGAAGTAGGGATGGACGCCGTTGCTGAGGGTCAGGCAGTAGGCACGCTTGACGCCGAGGCCGAGGCGGTTGAAGACCTCCATGATCTGCTGCAAAAAATCGATCTGCGGCGGGTTGCCGGCGGCGAACATGACCCGGTACTCGCGCTGGCGCTCGGTATCCTCGGTCTCCTCGGCATCGAAGAAGATGCCGCCGCCGGCGATGCTCTGCTGGAACAGCCAGAGGAGCTGGGCGACGCGCCTGGCCGGCGAGATGCGCACGTAATGCTCGTTGTTGAGCCACAGCAGGCGCAAAAGGCGCGCGAACTGTTTCTGCTCGAAGGCCGGATAGTGCTCGGCAATCGCCGCCGCGATGGCACGGCGCAGGGCGGACGGGATGCTCACCTCGCCGGCCTGGGCGATCTCCCGGTGGCTTTTGCGGTCGAAATCGAAGCGCTGCAGCTCCAGCCCTTCGGCGAGGCCCGGCACCGTCCCGTAGGACTGGGTGAACTGGGCGTAGGAGATCTCCCGCTCCCGCAGGTTCTTCAGGGTATCGTAGAGGGAGCCGGGCCGGTTGAGGCGGGCCAGGACCAGCCGCCTCTCGCGGTCGGCGAGCACCAGCCGCTGTTCCTGCCGCAGGCTGTGCAGGCGGGTGGCCAGGGCGGCGACCGCCTCCGGCTCGTCCTGCATGGTGATGGAGAAGTAGGGGTGCATCTTCTCCAGCAGCCAGTTGAGGTTCTCCCCGGCGCTGCCGCAGCTGGCGCCGATCTCGCGCAGCACCTCCCGGCGCAGGAACTGTTTGGCCGTCTCTTCCATAACCATCCTTCTCGCCTTTTCTGTCCGACGTCAGTTGTCGGGCCGATCAAAAATGCCCAGGTGCAAGGCGCCCGAAATCTGAGGAGCGAGGCGTACCTGGAAGGTACGTCGCAGTGACGAAGACGAGGGCAACGCCGCAGATGGGCGTTTTTCATCGGCCTACCGCAGGGGCACCACCATGGCCGGTCGTAAGGTTTTGCGCAGCACCTTTTCCGCCACGCTGCCAAGGAACGCGTATTTGAGCCTGCCCTTGCCGTGGCTGCCCAGCACGATCAGGTCGGCGTCGATGCGGTCGGCCATTTCGAGGATCTGGTCGACCGGATGGCCGTGATGCACCTCGATGTCGGCAATCCGGTCGATGTCCTCG
>DASPGW010000113.1 GCA_035620395.1 Desulfuromonadales bacterium
ACGGGAAGAGCTTTTGCCTGCCGAAATCTACCGGAGGGTGGGGCAGGAATACCTGCGTTTGGACGCCAGCTGAATCTTTGCGGCGAGTCGGGAACACGTGCTGTGTGCCGGTCTTAGCTCCCTGATTTTCCCTTGTTTTTCCTTGACAATGGTCAGGCGCTTTACTATAGTCCGTATTTTGCGACGCTCGAAGAGTGGAGCGCCAGGTCTGACATGTTCGACAATCTGACGGAAAAATTCGAATCGGTTTTCAAGAAACTGCGCGGCCATGGCCGGCTGACCGAAGAGAATATACAGGAAGCTTTACGTGAAGTCCGTCTGGTCCTCCTGGAGGCCGATGTCAACTTCCGCGTGGTCAAGGACTTTGTTGCCGCCGTCCGTGAGCGGGCGGTCGGGCAGGAGGTCCTGAAGAGCCTCACTCCGGCCCAGCAGGTCATCAAGGTGGTGCGCGAGGAACTCGGGCGCCTGATGGGCGAGGGGGTGGAGAATCATCTCGATCTGGCCGCCCGGCCGCCGGTGCCGATCATGCTCTGTGGTCTGCAGGGCGCCGGCAAGACGACCACCTGTGGCAAGCTGGCGCTCAAGCTGCGCAAGGAAAAACGCAACCCGCTGCTGGTGCCGGCCGACATCTACCGGCCGGCGGCCATCGAGCAGCTCAAGACGGTGGGCCGGCAACTCGGTATTCCGGTTTTCGACTCGCACGCCGGGCTGGATCCGGTCGCCATCTGCGAGGCGGCGCGCCGTTTCGCAGAGCTCAACGGCTACGACACGCTGATTCTCGATACCGCCGGACGTCTGCACGTCGACGAGACGCTGATGGATGAGTTGGTGCGGATCAAGGCTTCCCTCGCGCCGCGGGAAATTCTGCTGGTCGCTGACGCCATGACCGGTCAGGACGCAGTGAACGTGGCCGAGAGTTTCGACCGCAAGCTTGCGCTCACCGGTGTCATTCTCACCAAGCTGGACGGTGATGCCCGGGGTGGCGCAGCTCTCTCCATCCGGGCGGTGACCGGCAAGACGATAAAACTGGTTGGCCTCGGCGAGAAGATGGATGCCCTCGAGGTATTCCATCCCGACCGCATGGCGCAGCGCATTCTCGGCATGGGGGATGTGCTCTCGCTGATCGAAAAGGCGCAGTCCGCCATCGACCAGGATCAGGCGGCAGCCATGCAGAAGCAACTGCGTCAGGAGGGGTTCAATCTCGAGACCTTTCGCGATCAGCTCAAGACGATCAAGAAAATGGGCTCGATGGAGTCTATCCTCAAACTGATTCCCGGCGCCGGAAAGGCCCTCGGTCAGGCCCAGGGAATGCAGTTGCCTGACAAGGAGCTGAAGAAGGTCGAGGCGATTATCAACTCCATGACTCCTGCCGAGCGGCGGGACCATCGCATCCTCAACGGCTCGCGCCGGCTACGCATCGCTCGCGGCAGCGGCACTTCGGTGCAGGACGTGAACGTGCTGATCAAGCGCTTTACCGAAGCACAGAAGATGATGAAAAAAATGCAGCAACTTGGACCCAAGGGACTCAAGGGGCTGATGGGACGCGGCGGCGGATTGCCGTTTTGACAGGCTGAAGCCAGGAATCGAAAAATCCTGAACCCTGATTCCTGAAGCCTGATAACTTATACCTGAACAGAGTTCACGAAACACCAGGAGGAACAGCACATGTCCGTGAAAATCAGACTGGCCCGCGGCGGCGCCAAGAAAAAACCTTTCTACCAGGTAGTGGTCGCCGATGAGCGCTCCCCGCGCGACGGCCGTTTCGTCGAAAACCTGGGTCAGTACGACCCCAAGCAGAATCCCCCGATGGTTTCCCTGCAAGAGGAGCGCACTCTCGAGTGGCTGCAGAAGGGCGCCCAGCCCACGGATACCGTGCGGCAATTGCTGCGCCAGCAGGGGATCTGGGCCAAATTCAAGCAGCCGAAAGAGGCCTAAGCTTCTCCGGCGACCGAGGTGGGGCATCCCTTTCTCCGAAGGACGGACTCCATGAAAGAACTCATCGAATTCATCGCCAAATCCCTGGTGGAACATCCCGAAGCGGTGACCATCTCCGAGGAGCAGGGTGAGGATGGCAGCATCCTCGTCAAGTTGGCTGCGGCTCAGGAGGACATGGGGAGGATCATCGGTAAGCAGGGGCGAACTGCCAAGGCCATGCGCACACTGCTCAACGCCAAGGCTACGCGGGTCAACAAGCGCGCTACCCTGCAGATCATGGAGTGATGGTCGCTGCGGCTGATGAGCTTCTGCGTTTGGGGGTGGTGACCGGGACCCACGGACTGCGTGGTGATCTTAAGGTGCATCCGATTACGGATGAGCCGTCGGCGCTGCTCGCTGCTCGTGAAGTCTGCCTCCGTGGTCGGCAGGGCGAACTCATTCCCTGTCGGGTGGCTGCGGTAAAGGCTCACAAGGGTAGTGTGCTGCTGAGATTGCAGGGGTTCGAAAATATCGATGCAGCTCAGACGATGGTGGGGTGTGAGGTGCTGATGCCCCGCGGTGAGCTTCCTGCGTTGACGGATGATGAGTTTTACTGGTTTGAACTGGAGGGGCTGAGCGTCGTCGATCGGCGCCGTGGCAATCTCGGTGTCCTTGAGGAGATGTTCAGTACCGCCGCGCATGACATCTACGTGGTGCGCGGTCGCTACGGTGAGGTTCTGATTCCGGCGGTGAAGGAGTTCATCGTGGAAATCGACCGTGACGGACGGCGCATGCTGGTCGATCTCCCCGACGGTCTTGTCCCGGAAAAAGATGAAATTTGACGTTCTGACCCTCTTTCCCGGCATGTTCACGTCGCCCCTGCAAGAGAGCATTCTCGGCCGGGCGGTGGAGCGGGGGTTGATCCGGTTTGCCGCTCACAATCTCCGGAACTGGGCCGAAGGCCGGCACAAGGTGACCGACGATACTCCCTGCGGCGGCGGCGACGGCATGGTCATGAAGCCGGAGCCGGTTGCCCGGGCGCTGACGGCTTTGCGATCGGATTCACCCGCCTCGCGGGTTCTGCTGATGACCCCGCAGGGCAAGCGGTTTGACCAGCGCGAGGCCTGGGCCCTGGCGCAGGAGCCGGGGTTGATTTTTGTGTGCGGCCGCTACGAAGGCTTTGACGAGCGTATTCGCTCTCTGGTGGATGCCGAGTATTCGTTGGGGGACTTTGTCCTCACCGGCGGCGAGCTGCCCGCCATGGTGATGATCGATGCCATCGCCCGGCTGCTGCCGGAGGTGCTGGGGAGCAGCGGCAGTGCCCTGGGAGATTCCTTCTCGGATGGCCTGCTTGAATATCCGCATTACACGCGCCCCGTCGAATTCCTGGGCATGCGGGTGCCGGAAGTGCTGCTTTCCGGCAACCACGCGGCCATCGCCAGTTGGCGCCGCCGTGAACAGCTGAAACGGACGCTGCAGCGGCGTCCGGACCTGCTGGCCACGGCCAGGCTGACGGATGCAGATCGACGGATTCTCGACGAACTGCGACACGAAATGCAGGGCGAAGGAGCATGAGCAGGCAACCGCTGGCGGTGGCCCTGGTCCATCATCCGGTTCTCGACCGGCGCGGCGACCGGGTAACGACGGCGGTCACCAATCTCGATCTGCACGACATCGCCCGGACGGCCCGCACCTACGGCGTCTGCCGTTATTATGTCGTCACTCCGGTCGCGGAACAGCAGCTGTTGATCGCCCGCATCCTCGACCATTGGCGTGAAGGTTTCGGTGCCGGCTACAACCCGGACCGCGGCGAGGCCCTGTCGCTGGTGACGATGACAGCTGATCTGGAGGCCGCCCTGGCAGACTGGCGGGCACAGGCGGGCTCTGCGGCGTTGCCGGTACTGACGGGGGCGTCCCGATCTGACGGCATATCGTTCGCCACCTGTCGCGCCTTGGCGCAGGAGCACCCGCTGCTGCTTGTGTTCGGCACCGGCTGGGGGCTGGCGCCCGAACTGTTCGAGCGGGACTGGCCGGTACTGGCGCCGGTGCGCGGGGCTGGTGACTACAATCATCTGCCGGTGCGGGCCGCCGCGGCCATCATTCTCGATCGTCTGGTCGGCGAAATGTGCAGCTGAGCGCCTGCCGGTAAAAATCTGGCATGCTCTGCTGCCGGTCGGCAACGGTGCCGGAATGGGCATGAGTCATCGATGCCTTTGAAAGTGCAAACCTATCCGACATATCTCGGAAAACAGAAACGGATCGAAATAGAGGAGGAAAGACATGAATATCATCGATCGTCTGGGCATGGAACACATTAAAAAGAACATCCCGATCTTCAAGGCGGGGGACACCCTGCGGGTGCACGTCAAGATTGTCGAGGGTGACAAACAGCGCATCCAGGTCTATCAGGGTGTCTGTATCAAACGGATGAACAACGGCGCCGGCTCCACCTTCACTGTGCGCAAGATCTCTGACGGCGTCGGGGTTGAGAGGGTGTTTGCCCTCCACTCCCCTGCCGTCGAGAAGATCGAGGTGATGACGATTGGCCACGTTCGCCGGGCCAAGCTCTACTATCTGCGCAAACTGCAGGGCAAGGCGGCCAGGATTCGCGAGAAGCGCTACGCCTGATAGTGAAAAAAAAAGCCCCGGCAATTGGCCGGGGCTTTTCTTGTCCAGGATAGCTTATATCAAACGAATGCGCCGTATTAATGGGGCACTGTGGGCACGCTGGCGGCGTGCGGGGCCGCCATGGCGACGAAGATGAAAATACCGATCAAGCAGTAAAAGGCGAGAGCCGCCCATCCCCCCTGCTTGAGCACGTCTCGCAGCTCCTTCCAGTCAATCAGAAAACCGAAGTAGCCGGCCACGGCCAATACAATGAAAACAGACTCCATCAGAAACTCCTCCTTTGGCTGTTTATAATGAGTTCGGTAACATAGTGTATACCATGGCGTCGGTGAAATCCAGCTGGAATTTTTCCTGAGAGGTGTCGGTTGACTCTCGATCTTTTTCCCCGAGTGGAACGCTCACCCCTGCAGTTCGAGAGCCGGACCAGGGCGCTGGGGTATCGGCTGATCGCCGGAGTGGACGAAGCTGGCCGGGGACCCCTGGCCGGCCCCGTGGTGGCAGCGGCAGTGATCCTGCCCGAGCAATTCGAGCTGCCCGGCCTCAACGATTCGAAGCAGTTGTCTGCGGCGGTTCGGCAGCGGCTCTTTTTCCAGATCAGGCAGCAGGCTGCAGTCGGCGTCGGCATTGTTGCAGCGGCCGAGATCGATGAGCTGAACATCCTGCAGGCAACCCTCAAGGCAATGAGCCTGGCAGTGCGCCGGTTGCGCCAGGCCGCCGACTATCTGCTCGTCGACGGTATCACGCCGGTCCCGCTACCCCTGCCGCAGAAAACCATCAGGCAGGGGGATGCCCGCTCTGCCTCGATTGCCGCCGCCTCGATCATGGCCAAGGTGGTCCGCGACCGGATGATGATCGCCTATGACCGGCTTTATCCCGGTTACGGTTTTGCCGGCCACAAGGGATATGGTTCCGCCCAGCATCTGGAGACGATCGCTCGCTTGGGGCCATCTCCTCTGCACCGCCGTACCTTCCGCGGTGTGCGCGAGCATCTGGAGCGGGCATGACCGAGGAGCGCCTGAGTCTTGGCCGCTGGGGGGAAGAGGAGGCCGCGCGTTTTTTACGGCGGCTCGGGATGACGATTGTCGAGCGCAATCTGCGTACCCCGGTGGGCGAGATCGATATTGTCGCTCGCCAGGGAAAGACCCTGGTCTTTGTCGAGGTCAAGACCCGGCGCAGCGATGCATTCGGCACGCCGCAGGAAGCTGTCGGACCGACCAAACAGCGGCAGATCATTCGTACTGCCCTCTGGTATATGGGGGACGGCAAGGGGAGGGGGATGCAGCCGCGCTTCGACGTGGTGGCGGTGCGACCAGAACGGCAGGGGGCGCGCGTGGAGCATATCATCAATGCTTTCGGCCTCTGAGCCGACCGGCGACGAGTCCTTCGGGTTTGCTTTTTGCTCCAAACGCCGCTAGAATTGCCGGCAGCCGAGCCGTTTGGCTCCGGCCGCCGGTTTGCTGAACGGGAGGGTCGGGTGGAAATGGTGGAGTCTCTGTTATCTCTGGGGATGGTCAGGATCGGGGTGGTCGCGCCCGAACTGCGAGTGGCCGATGTCGCCTTCAACGAAGAGCGCATCTGCCGGGCGATCGAGGCTGCCGAATCCCAGGACTGCCGCTTTCTGCTTTTTCCTGAACTCTGCGTTACCGCTTATACCTGCGGCGACCTCTTCTTTCAGCCGCTGCTGATCGAGCAGGCGCGGCAGGCACTGCGCCGGATTACCCGGGCGACGGCCGGCCGCCGGGCGACCGTGGTGGTCGGAGCTCCGGTGGCCCAGGGGGGGCGGTTGTTCAACTGCGGCGTTTTCATTGCCTCCGGGCGTATCCTTGGCATCATTCCCAAAACATTTCTTCCCAATACCCAAGAGTTCTACGAGGAGCGCTGGTTCTCTTCGTCCCGAGAGCTTGCGGCTGACGTTCTCGAGTGGGACGGACAGATGATCCCCTTTGGCCCGGATCTGCTCTTTCGGGCCGAGTCAATGCCTGACTGTGTCGTCGGCGTCGAAATCTGCGAGGACGCCTGGTCGGTCGAACCGCCGAGCGGCCGGATGGCGATGCGGGGGGCGACGCTTCTGCTGAATCTATCGGCCAGCCCCGAGTTGCTGGGCAAGGAGGAGTACCGGCGCGCCCTCGTCCTCTCCCAGTCGGCCCGCTGCCTGGCGGTTTACGCCTATGCTTCGGCCGGCCCCGGCGAGTCAAGCACCGATCTGGTCTACTCCGGCCATTCCCTGATTGCCGAAAACGGCCTGCTGCTGGCCGAGACGGAACGCTTTCGTTTCGACACCCAGTTGGCTGTCGCCGACATCGATATTGAGCGCCTGGTCGGGGAGCGACGGAAGAACAACACCTACGGCGCCAGCCGAACCGATGGTTCTTTCCGGTTCATTCCATTCCCCCTGCCGGATGCCGCCGCCGATCGTCTTCGGCGCCCTGTCTCCGCTACCCCCTTCGTCCCGTCTGCAGAAGAGGAAAGAACCCACCGCTGCCAGGAGATTTTCTCCCTGCAGGTCACCGGGCTGGCCAAAAGGCTGCTGCACACCGGGGGAACGAAGGCGGTACTCGGCATTTCAGGCGGGCTCGACTCGACCCTCGCCCTGCTGGTGACGACCAAGGCCTTCGACAAGCTGGGGCTCGACCATCGCGGCATCGTCGCCGTGACCATGCCCGGCTTCGGCACCACGGCGCGCACCCGGGGCAACGCCGAGCGTCTGGCACAACTGCTCGGCGTGAGCTTGCGGGTGATCCCGATCAACGCGGCAGTGCGCCAGCATTTTGCCGACATCGGCCACCGCGAGGAGGTGCATGACATCACCTTCGAGAATGCCCAGGCCCGGGAGCGCACCCAGATCCTCATGGATGTGGCGAACCAGGTCGGCGGTCTGGTGATAGGCACCGGCGATCTCTCTGAACTCGCCCTCGGCTGGTGCACCTACAACGCCGACCATATGTCGATGTACGGCGTCAATGCCGGGGTGCCCAAGACCCTGGTGCGCTACCTCGTTTCCTGGTGCGCCGAGGCGGAGTTCACCGGCGAAACCGCCGCCGTCCTCTCCGACATTTGCGCTACCCCGGTTTCCCCCGAACTGCTGCCGCCGAACGAATACGGCGAGATCGGCCAGATGACCGAAGACCATATCGGCCCGTACCGGCTGCACGACTTCTTCCTCTATCACGTCGTGCGCCTGCAGTTCGCTCCCCGTAAGGTCCTGCGACTGGCACGCGAGGCCTTCGCCGGCGAGTTCTCCGCTGCGGAGATCCATCTCTGGCTCGAGACCTTTTACCGCCGCTTCTTCTCCCAGCAGTTCAAGCGCTCCTGCCTGCCGGATGGCCCGAAGGTGGGTAGTGTGGCACTCTCGCCGCGTGGCGATTGGCGGATGCCGAGCGACGCCAGCGTGGCGTTATGGCTCGCGGACCTGGAAGGGTTGAAGGAGGATATGTAGGAGCAGGTCTTGTGCCTGCCTGTTTCGGGGCACCCACAAGGGGCGCCCCCACACCAATCACCAGCCACGGCCAGTATGTCCGGTACCCTCTACCTTGTCGCTACGCCCATCGGCAACCTCGAAGATATGACCTTTCGCGCCCTGCGCATCCTGAGAGAGGTCGACCTGGTGGCGGCCGAAGACACCCGACACAGCCGCAAACTCTTCAGCCATTACGGCATCGATACACCCCTCACCTCCTACTTCGAACACAACGAAGCGCTAAAGGGCGAACGTCTGCTCGAACAACTGCGGGCGGGAAGGTCGGTGGCACTCATCTCCGATGCCGGCACCCCAGCCATCTCCGATCCAGGCTTTCTGCTGGTGCGCCGCTGCCGGGACGAGGGGATACCGGTGCTCGCCGTCCCCGGTCCTTCGGCAGTGGTCGCCGCACTGGCTGTCTCCGGCCTGCCGACCGAGCGTTTTGCCTTCGAGGGGTTTCTTCCAGCCCGCAGCAAGGCGCGCCGTGAGGCGCTGCGGCAACTGCGGGCCGAGTCGCGGACCACGATATTCTACGAGGCGCCCCACCGGCTGCAGGCGACCCTGCGGGAAATTTGCGAGGAAATGGGGGCGGAGCGGGAGGTGGCGGTGGCCCGGGAGTTGACCAAGCTGCACGAGGAGCTGTTCAGGGGGACGGCGGCGGCGGCGGTCGAGCATTTCGGCGCTGGCCGCATCCGCGGGGAGATCGTCCTGCTGGTGGCGCCGGCTGCCGCCGGCGCGGCGGAGCCTGCTGCTGCCGGCGCCACGGTGGAAGAGGCGCTGGGGAAACTCCGTGACGAGGGGCTGCCGCTACGGCAGGCGGTCAAGCAGGTGGCGAAGGAGTTCGGTCTGCCGGGGGACGAAGTCTACCGGCGAGCGCTGGCGATGAAGGACGAAAACTGAAGACAGAAGGCAGAAGACAATATTGCCGTCCGCTGTTCTCTGTGCTACCGCCTTACTTCGAAATCGTTGAACTCCCCCCGATAGTCTTCCCAATCGATAAGGATCTCGTCGACCCGGGCGCCGCTGGGCCCATCGTGGCACCACTCGATCACCTTGCGCACGTCCGATTCCCGTCCTTCGAAGACGGCTTCCACATCGCCGTCGGGCAAATTGCGTACCCAGCCGGTGAGATGGTGCTCCAGAGCGGTGCGGCGGGTGAAGTAGCGGAAATTGACCCCCTGAACAACCCCCCGGATGCGCACCGTCGCTCTTACAGGTCTCATTGGCCACCCTCCTTTTCCAGCAATCGCCGGAACTCCTCTTCGTTGAGTATGCTGATGCCCAGTTCCCGGGCCTTGTCCAGCTTGCTCCCTGCTTCTTCGCCGGCAACCACGTAGTCGGTCTTCCTGCTCACCGAGCCGGCCGCCCGGCCCCCCAGTCGCTCGACCATCTCCTGCCCCTCCTTGCGTCCGAGGGTTGGCATCGTACCGGTGAAGACGAAGGTTTTGCCGGTAAGGGGTCCGCCCGCGCGGCGCACGCCCCCGGCAGGTGAAACTCCACGGGCCAGCAGCTTGTGAATCACGTTGGTGTTTTCATCCGACTGGAAAAAATCGACGATGCTTTTGGCGACGATTGGGCCAATTTCGTACAGGGTTTTCAGTTCATCGAAATTTGCCCGCAACAGATTTTCCAGCGTCCCGAACTGGGAGGCCAGGATTTTGGCGGTATGCTCGCCGACATTCCGGATGCCAAGGGCATAAATGAATTTGTGGAGAGGCCTGGATTTGCTTTTTTCAATGGCATTCAGCAGGTTTGCAGCGAGTTTGTCGCCCATGCGCTCAAACCTGAAAAAATCTTCCGTCGTCAGCGAATATAGATCAGCGACGTCCCTGACCAGACCGAGATTCAACAGCTGATCGATATACCTGTCTCCGAGCCCGTCGATGTCCATGGCGTTTCTGGAGGCGAAATGGCGGATGGATTCCTTGATCTTCGCCGGGCACGCCTGGTTTTGGCAGCGGGGAATTACTTCGTTCTGCTCTTTTTTGACGTTCCCCCCGCATGCGGGACAGTGTTCGGGCAGCGGGATCTCCTGCTCCTCGCCGGTACGCTTTGCGGTCAGCGCCTCGACCACGTCAGGGATGACGTCGCCCGCCCGCTCCACCACCACCCGGTCACCGACTCTCACCCCGAGCCGGGCGATCTCGTCCCAGTTGTGCAGGCTGGCGCGCGAGACGGTGACGCCGGAGATCTCAACGGGGCGCAGAATCGCCACCGGGGTGATCGCTCCGGTTCGCCCTACCTGCAGCTGGACCTCCAGCAGGACGGTTTCCGCCTGGCGCGGGGGGAACTTGAAGGCGACCGCCCAGCGCGGACGCCGGGAGACTTCACCCAGGTCCGTCTGCCAGGCGAGCCGGTTGACCTTCACCACGACGCCGTCGATTTCAAAGGGAAGATTGTCCCGGCGCCGCAGGAGCTCACCGTAATATTCGAGGACGCCCTCTGTGCCGCTGACCACCTTGCTCCCGTCCAGGTTGACCCGCAGGCCCCAGGACTGCAAAGCCTGGAGCAGTTCGCTGTGGCGCTCGGGCAGGGCGCCTTCCACGAGGCCTACCCCGTAGCAGAATATGTTCAGGGGGCGGAGAGCGGTCACGTGCGAATCGAGCTGGCGCAGGCTGCCGGCGGCGGCATTGCGCGGGTTGGCGAAGGTGGCCTGGCCGCTTTCCTCCAGTTCGCGATTCCAGCGCTGGAACTCGGCGGTGTCGATGTAGACCTCGCCTCGCACCTCCAGCAGTGCCGGAAAGGGGGGGCGCAGCACCAGCGGGATGGCTGGGATGGTTTTCAGATTTTCGAGGATTTTTTCGCCGACCGTTCCATCGCCACGGGTGGAGCCGTTAACCAGGCGGCCGTCGCGGTAGACCAGTTCGACCGCCACGCCGTCCATCTTCATCTCGCAGACGTATTCGATCGCCGCATCGGCCGGCACGGAAAGAAAGCGGTGAACCTGGCCGTCGAACTCGCGGAATTCTCCCTCGCTCTTGCGGTTGTTAAGGGAGAGCATCGGCAGGGAGTGATGGACCTGCTCGAATTTCTCCAGCGGCGGGGCGCCGACCCGCTGCGAGGGAGAGTCAGGGGAGACCAGCTCGGGGAAGGTTTGCTCCAGTTCGAGCAGTTCGCGGAAAAGCCGATCGTATTCGGCGTCAGAGATCTCTGGCCGGTCGAGAACGTAATAGAGGTGATTGTGGCGGTGCAATTCGCTGCACAGCTCGGCATGACGACTTCTGGCTTGCTCTTTGGTCATTGGTGATCCTGGATGAGGGCGACAATAGGCAAGGTGTGGTTTTCTATAGCACAGAGGGCGTATTCTTTCAATGTTTGCGCCCATACTCCGTTGTAATCCAGCGGGCCTTGGGGTAAACTCCAGCCAGATTTCATGATCGGGAGACCCATTAATGCCGCAAGACCACCTGCTGCACCTGCTCGGCCTGACCATCCTGCTTGCTCTCTCCGCCTTCTTCTCCGGCTCGGAAACCGCCCTCATGTCGCTGGACCGGTTGCGGGTGAAGTATCTGGTGCAGAAGAAGCGCCCCGGCGCCGCCCATCTCGAAGCCCTGCTCGCCCAGCCCGACCGGCTGCTCGGCACCATCCTGGTCGGGAACAACCTGGTCAACATCGCCGCCTCGGTTTTCGCCACCACCCTCCTCGTCCAGTTTTTCGGCGACCGCGGCGAACTCCTCACCATCCTCATTCTAACCCCGATCCTGCTGATCTTCTCGGAGATCAGCCCCAAGGCCTACGCCGCCCGCTTTCCGGAGAAAGTCTCCTTTGCGGTGCTGCGCCCCATTCTCGGCGTCCTCTGGCTGCTGACCCCCGTAGTCTGGATGGTGACCGCCATCCCCCGGGTGTTGAACCGCCTCTTCGGGAGGGAAGAGGAGCGCCCGGCCCTCTCCGAGGACGAGATCCGCTCCATCATCACCATGGGGGAGGAGACCGGCGTCGTCGCCAGGGAGCAGCGCCGCATGCTGCACGGCGTCTTCGAACTCTCCCAGATCCGGGTCCGCGACGTGATGATTCCGCGCACCGAGGTGGTGGGAGTCGAGGTGAACATCTCCTTCGAAGATGCGCTGCAGATCGCCCGGAACTCCCGCCATTCACGCTTCCCGGTTTACGAGGGGAGCCTCGACAGCATCATCGGCATTATCCATTCCAAGGATATCCTCAACTACGTCGGCACGCCGCAAGCCTTCGACCTGCGCGCCATCGCCCGCCCGCCGTACTTCGTTCCCGACTCGAAGCGGATCGCAACCCTGCTGCAGTCCTTTCGCCGCAAGCGGGTCCACCTGGCGGTGGTGGTTGACGAATACGGCGGCGTCGAAGGGATCGTCACCCTGGAGGACATCTTCGAGGAGATTGTCGGCGAAATCGAGGACGAATACGACGTGGTGGAGGAGGCCCTCTTCCGCGAAATCGCCCCCGGCCGTTATCTGGTCGACGGCAGCGCCTCGCTGCGCACCATCAACCGCCGCTTCGGACTGCAGCTCTCCGAGGAGCATGCCAACACCCTGGCCGGATTCCTGCTGCGCACCATGGGGACCATCCCCCAGGAGGGGGACAGCTGCGAAGCGAACGGCACCTCTTTCATCGTCCGCAAGGTAGTCGACCGCCGCATCGAGGAGATCGAGATGGTGCTGGCTGCGCCGCCGGAAAAGTAAGCTCCTTCCCTGCACCTTTCCTTTCCATTTTTTCTGGCCTCCCTGACAGGGAGGCCTTTCTTTTACCGGTCACCTAACCCCTTAAAAAATAGAAAATCTCCTTGACAAGGTGGGGGGTGGGGACTATATTTGCCCAAACAGTGGGGAACGGTGTCAAATTATCCCATGAGATGAAAATATGAGCTTCCAGGGCGAGTACATCAACAGCATCGACCCCAAGGGGCGGGCGAGCATTCCGGCCAGGTTCCGGGAGGTGCTCGTCGGCGCCTATGGCGACGAACGCGTGGTGGTGACCAAGAACCTGGAAGACGGTCTGACGGCCTACCCGGTGCCGGTCTGGGAACAGATCCGGGAGCGGGTCGAGAAGAGCCCCCCGAGCCCCAACAAGGCCGCGATGGTCCGCGTGATCCTCGCTCCGGCCACCGAATGCACCTTCGACAAGCAGGGCCGCATCCAGATCCCCCAGGCACTACGCACCTTCGCCGGGCTGGAGAAGGAAATCGTGGTCGTGGGCCTTATCGACAAGATCGAGCTTCACAGCCAGGTGCGCTACGCCGAGGTCAGCCGTCGTTCGCAGGCGCTGCTCCAGGCCGACCCGCAGGTGGTTGCCGATTTCGGGTTCTGACCCGTGGAGGCCGCCACCTTCAGCCATCTTTCCGTCCTGCCTGAGGAAGTTCTGGCATTGCTCGACCCGGTGCCCGGCGGCATCTACCTCGATGGCACGGTGGGTGGCGGCGGGCATGCCCGGCTGATTCTCGAAGCATCGGCTCCCGATGGCCGGCTGATCGGACTTGACCGGGATCCCTCGGCGCTGCGCAAAGCTGCCGAGGTTCTTGCCCCATTCGGCGACCGGGTAGTGTTGCGACACCGGAATTTTTCCGAAGCCACCGGGGTGCTAACCGAACTCGGCATCAACGGTCTCGACGGTATGCTTCTCGATCTGGGCGTCTCCTCGCACCAGCTCGATGAGGCGAGCCGGGGGTTCTCCTTCCGTGGCGAAGCGCCGCTCGACATGCGCATGGACCCCACCCACGGACCGACCGCCGCCGACCTGGTCAATACCGCCGCCGCCGAAGAACTAACCCGCATCTTCCGTGAATATGGCGAGGAGCGCTGGGCCGGGCGCATCGCCCGACGGATCGTGCAGGTCAGGCAGCAGCACCCCTTGACCACGACCCGGCAACTGGCCGAACTGGTTCGCGATACGGTGCCGGGAGGCAAGGCCCCGGCCAGGATTCACCCGGCCACGCGGGTCTTCCAGGCCCTGCGGATTCAGGTCAACCAGGAACTGGAGCACGTCTCCCGGGGGATTGCGGAGGCCATCGTTCTTTTAAAGCCCGGCGGCAGGCTGGTTGTCATCAGCTTCCATTCCCTTGAAGACCGCATCGTCAAGCGGTTTTTCCAAGAGGAGGCCAAAGGGTGCATCTGTCCGCCTCGCCTCCCTGCCTGTGTCTGCAACCATCGCCCGCGCCTTGAGTTGTTGACCCGCAAGGGGGTACGGGCGACGGACGCCGAAGTGGAGGCCAACCCCCGGGCACGCAGCGCTGTACTTCGGGCGGTTCGCCGTATTTAGCTGACTGTTCCCCGGCAGCGGGGACATGAATTTGATGGAGGGCATTATGGCCGGCGTCATAGCAAGAAACATCCCCCGGATCCACGGCATTCCCCTGCAGCAACCGAGGCTCTTTCCTCTTCTGGTCTTTGTTGCCGTGCTGATGGGAATTTCCATCTTCTTCGTCTGGTCCCGCCTGCAGGTGGTCAATCTCGAATATGACATCTCGAGCCTTGAAGGGCGCCTGCGCTCGATGCAGCAGGAGAGCCGGCGACTCACCCTGGAAGCGGCCAGCCTGCGTCACCCCGGCCGCATCGAGCAGGTCGCCCTCACTGAGCTGGGGCTGCGGCTGCCGACTCTTGCCCAGGTAGTCACTGTCGATTAATGGACCGGCCGGAGAAGTGGACTCGACTCCGCATCCGACTGGTAGGGATCGGCTTTGTTGTCGCCTTCATTCTGATCGGCGTGCGGGCCTTTCATCTCCAGGTGCTGAACCAGGAAGAGTGGCGGAAACGGGCTGAGCGGCAGCATCAGAAAGTCATTCCGCTGGCCCCCCAGCGGGGAACCATCTATGATCACAACGGCGAGGAGCTGGCAGTGAGCGTCGAGGTCGATTCCATCTATATCGAGCCGACCAAAGTCACCGAGCCGGCGCGAGCGGCCAGTGCACTCGCCTCGACTCTCTCGCTCCAGCCAGCGGCGGTCAGGGCCAAACTCGAATCCAAACGCGGCTTCCTCTGGCTCAAACGCCAGGTAACCCCGCGCGAAAGCGAGCAGGTTCGGGCGCTCGGCTTCGACGGGGTGAATTTCATCCGCGAGCATCGACGGTTTTACCCCAATTCGGAAATCGGCGCCCAGGTCATCGGCTTCACCGGCCTCGACCCTGAGGGTCTCGAGGGAATCGAATTGAAGTACGATTCGGTGATTCTGGGACAGGGCGGCTATCTGGTGACCGAACGCGACGCCTTGGGCCGGGGTATCGGCTCGAGCGGCCCGGTGATCAAGGGCGAGGCGCGCGGCAGTGACGTTTACCTGACCATCGACAAGAACCTGCAATATATTGCTGAAAAAGAGTTGGCCGCCGGCGTGCGCAAAGCCAGGGCCAAGGCCGGCACGGTGGTGGTGCTCGATCCCGGAACCGGCAAGGTGCTGGCCATGGCCAGCCAGCCCGACTACAATCCCAACGCTTTCAACCGCTACCGTCCCAGCCAGTGGCGAAACCGCTCCCTCTGCGACACTTTCGAGCCCGGGTCCACCTTCAAGCTGTTTCTCCTCGCCGCCGCTCTCAATGAGGGGGTGGTCCGACTGAATCAGACGATAGACTGCGAGCAGGGATCCTTCAAGGTCGGCGGCAAGGTGATTCGCGACCATCACCCCCATGGCCGGCTGACAGTGGCGGAGATCCTCAAGGTCAGCTCCAATATCGGCTTCGCCAAGATCGGCAAGACTCTGGAGCGGGAACGTTTTCATCGCTACATCACCGATTTCGGCTTCGGCGCCAGGACCGGCATTGATCTGCCTGGCGAGGTGACCGGCCTGGTGCGCAAGCCGTCACAGTGGTTCGAGATCGATCTGGCCGCCATCTCCTTCGGCCAGGGTGTAACGGTAACCCCCCTGCAGCTTGCCGCCGCCACGGCTGCCATCGCCAACGGCGGCAATCTGATGGCCCCCTATGTAGTGGAACGGGTGGTCAACAGCTACGGTGAAACCCAGGAGCAGAACGAGCCCCGGGTCGTGCGCCGTGTAGTTTCTGCCGATGTCGCCCGCCAGGTGCGAGAACTGATGTCGATGACGACCGAAGAGGGGGGGACGGGTACTCTCGCTACCGTGCCGGGTTTCCGGGTGGCCGGCAAAACCGGGACGGCCCAGAAAGCCGATCCGGTGACCGGCGGCTATTCGGTTGACAAGCGCGTCTCCTCGTTCGTCGGTTTCGTTCCGGCCGAGGCGCCGCGCCTGGTGATCCTCGTCGTCATGGATGAGCCGGACGGCGAGGTCTATGGTGGTCTGGTGGCGGCACCGGTCTTTTCCCGGCTTGCGTCGCAGGCCCTGCAGTATCTGAAGGTGAAACCGACCCTGCCGGTTGAGGAAACCCCCCTGCCGACGATCGAGCAGGTTAAGGCGATGCTGGAGGCCGACGCAGAGGCGTCTGCGGCTGTCGCGAAAGCGGAGACTGAAAGTGAAAATGAGGCTGGACGCGACGGCGAAGCCGGAGTCGAAAGTGTAACTGGAGACGAAGGTTTGCCGGCGGAGGTAACCACCGCCCCGCTCATGCCCAATTGTATCGGCATGAGTTATCGGCAGGTTGTGCAGGAAATGGTGCGTACCGGCATCAACATCAAGTTGGGAGGTACCGGCCGCGTTGTTGATCAGTCCCCCGCCGCCGGCCAGCCGATCAGTTACGGCAACGAGGTTTGGGTCAGGCTGGAACCACCCAGTTAAAATCCCTTTGACTTTTCCGGGCGAGGATAAGAAAATAGTGGATTCTATGAAGATTTCAGCTCTGCTTAAAAGAATCCCTGTACGCCGTTTCTCGGGCTCCCAGGATACGGAAATCGCCGGTCTTTACTACGATTCGCGGCGGGTTTCCCCAGGTGGAGCCTTTTTTGCCGTGCGGGGAAGTGCCGTCGATGGACACCAGTTCATCGATGACGCCCTTGCCCGGGGTGCTGTAGCGATAATCATGGAAGAGGAACACCCGCTTCCCGCCGGGGTCGCCGGGATAGTGGTCGACAATGCCAGGCGAGCGATGGCCCTGGCGTCCTCTGAGTTTTTCGGCGACCCGACGGCGGCGATGGCGACGGTCGGTGTAACCGGGACCAACGGCAAGACCACGGTCACCTACCTGCTCGAGTCGGTCCTGCGGGTTGCCGGCCGCCACCCGGCGGTGCTTGGAACTGTGAACTACCGCTTTGGCGGCGCGCAGTTGCCGGCGCCTCATACCACCCCCGAGTCGGTGGACCTGTTGCAGACCGTAGCCGGATTCCGCGCGCAGGGGGCGGACAGCCTGGTCATGGAGGTTTCCTCCCATGCCCTCGACCAGCTGCGGGTGGACGGAGTTCATTTCGCCGTCGGGGTCTTCACCAATCTTACTCCCGAGCATCTGGACTACCACGGCGACATGGAGAATTACTACGCCAGCAAGCGCCGCTTCTTTACCGAGCTGCTCGCCGTCGACGGCGGCCGGCCGGTCATCAATATCGACGACGCCTACGGCGCCCGGCTGGCGGCGGAACTGCCGTCGAGCCTGACCTGCGGCCTGTCGGCAGCTGCCCTGATCCGGCCGCGGGAGGTGCATCTTTCGCTGGCCGGGATCGAGGGAACAATCGACACCCCGGAGGGGCCTTTTACCCTGCGTTCGCCTCTGCTGGGCCTGTTCAATCTGCAGAACCTGCTCTGCGCCGCGGGTGCCGGTCTGGCCCTGGGCCTTGCTCCGGACCTGATCGCTGAGGGTCTGGCCACCGCCACCCTCGTCCCCGGCCGGCTCGAGCGCGTCGAGAACGACTGCGGCGCACTCGTTCTGGTCGATTACGCGCATACCGGCGACGCCCTGGAAAAGGTGCTGACGACACTGCGCGAACTCTCCCCCAAACGGATCATCACCGTCTTCGGCTGCGGCGGTGACCGTGACCGGCGCAAGCGGCCGATCATGGGCGAAGTGGTTGCGCGACTCTCGACCCTGGCGGTGCTGACCTCCGACAACCCGCGAACTGAGGATCCGCTGGCCATCCTGGGGGAGATACAGCAGGGAGTGCTGCGAGTGCATCCCTGTGAATGGAGCCGGCAGGAGGCGCAGTCGATGCGTGGGAACGGTTTTGTCACCATCCCCGACCGCCGGGAAGCGATCGAATTTGCTGTTACCCTGCTGCAACCCGGCGACCTGTTGCTCGTCGCCGGCAAGGGGCATGAGGATTACCAGATCGTTGGCCGCGAACGGCGACACTTCGATGACCGTGAGGAATTGCGCCGGGCCTTGGCCGGGCCGGAGGTAACGCCATGAACCTCGATCTGCAGAAAATTGCCCAGGCGACCGCCGGCCGGCTAACTCCGGCAGGTGCGCGGGTTGCCGTGACCGGCATCTCCACCGACAGCCGTTCCGTGTCTCCGGGGGAGCTTTTCGTCCCTCTGCGGGGTGAAAAATTTGACGGTCACGATTTTCTCACCCAGGCTGTCCGTCGTGGGGCGGCCGCCTGCCTGAGCGAGGACGTGATCGCCGGTTTCCCGGTGCCGGTCATCCAGGTGGCAAATACCCTGCAGGCCCTCGGGGACCTGGCTGCAGCAATTCGCCGCGATTTTTCCGGACCGGTGGTGGCGGTGACCGGTTCTTCCGGCAAGACCACCACAAAGGAGATGCTGGCCGCGATCCTCTCCGGGACTGCCCCGGGGCTCAAGACCGAGGGAAACTTCAACAATCTGGTCGGACTGCCTCTGACACTCTTCCGGTTGGCGCCGGAGCATCGCTGGGCCGTGCTCGAGATGGGGATGAGCGCCCGGGGGGAGATCGCCCGTCTGGCGGAAATAGCCCTTCCCGAAGTTGGAATCATCACCAATGTGGGGCCGGCGCACC
The DNA here is from genome assembly GCA_035620395.1 of Desulfuromonadales bacterium. Taxonomy (NCBI): domain Bacteria; kingdom Pseudomonadati; phylum Thermodesulfobacteriota; class Desulfuromonadia; order Desulfuromonadales; species Desulfuromonadales bacterium. Next base: position 18,768 of record DASPGW010000113.1, read on the forward strand.
TTGAAACTCTGCATGGTCTTGATGGTGTGGCCCGGGCCAAGGGGGAACTTTTTGCTGCGCTGAAGGCCGGCGGGACAGCCGTGATCAATGCCGACGATGAGCGCGTGGCACAGTTGCCGGTGGCCAACGGCGTGCGTCGCCTCCACTACGGGTTCTCCGCCAGCGCCGAAATCCGGGCAGAGGAAGTCGCCGTTGCCGGTGCTGCGGTCTCCTTCCGGCTGTTCCTGCCGGAAGGAGACTGGCCGGTGACGCTGGCGGTCGCCGGTCGCCATAATGTCTACAACGCCCTCGCCGCCGCCGCCGCGGCGGTGGCGCTGGCGGTGCCGGCCACAGCAATCGTGCGCGGCCTGCAGACCTTCCGCGGTGGCCATGGCCGGATGGAACTGGTCGACCTTGGCAACGGTACCCTCCTGATCGAGGATACCTACAACGCCAATCCCCTGTCGGTCCGGGCGGCCCTGACGGCCCTCGACGAGATGGGTGGAAACGGGCGCCGCATTGCCGTTCTCGGCGACATGCTGGAACTTGGCGCCGAGGCGGCCGAGTTGCACCGGCAGATCGGTGCCGAGGCGGCGCAGCGCTGCGACTTCCTTATCCTGCTCGGCGCCATGGCCGGCGAGACCGCCGCCGGAGCCCGGCAGCAGGGGATGCCGGCCGACCGCGTGCAGATTGTCTCCTCCCATGCGGAGGCGGCCGACCGGCTGCGTTCCCTGCTGCGGCCGGGAGACCGGCTGCTGGTCAAGGGGTCGCGCGGCATGCGGATGGAAAAAGTTGGGGCCGCACTGCGGGATTCGGAAAATTCTTTAGCCGCCGGCAACGGTTAGGGGCCGCCCATGCTCTATCACCTTCTCTATCCACTGCATACCGAATTCTCGGCCCTCTACGTGTTTCGCTTCATCACGTTCCGGACCATCTATGCCACCATCACGGCGCTGGTGATTTCGTTCATCTTCGGCCCCTGGCTGATCAACAAGCTCTCCAGCCTGCAGATCGGCCAAACGATCCGCAAGCTGGGACCCGAGTCGCATTTCAAGAAAGAGGGAACGCCGACCATGGGTGGCGCCCTGATTCTGCTGGCGATCGTCCTGCCGACTCTGCTCTGGGCCGACCTGACCAACGTCTACGTCTGGGTGGTGCTGCTGGTGACAGTCGGTTACGGCGTGATCGGCTTCATCGATGATTACCGCAAGGTGAAGCTGAAAAACAGCGACGGCATCTCGCCCCGGCAGAAGATGTTCTGGCAGCTGCTGATCGCGCTGACGGCAGGGTGGCTGCTCTACATCTATCCGCCGTTCCAGACGACGCTGACCGTCCCCTTCCTGAAGGCGGTGAGTCCCGATCTGGGGATGTTCTACATCCCCTTCGCCATGCTGGTCATCGTCGGGGCGAGTAACGCCGTCAACCTGACCGACGGCCTGGACGGGCTGGCGATCGGGCCGATGATCATCGCCTCGGCCACCTATCTGCTCTTCGCCTACGTCACCGGCCACGCCCGGGTGGCCGAATACCTGCAGATCAGCAGCGTCCAGGGGGCGGGCGAGCTTTCCGTGCTGTGCGGCTCGATGGTCGGGGCCGGCCTCGGTTTTCTCTGGTTCAACAGCTATCCCGCGCAGGTGTTCATGGGGGATGTCGGATCGCTTTCACTGGGCGGGGCGCTTGGCACCATCGCGGTGATCACCAAGCAGGAGATCGTCCTGGTCATCGTCGGCGGCATCTTCGTCATGGAAGCCCTTTCGGTGATCTTCCAGGTGACCTCGTTCCGGCTCTACGGCAAGAGAATTTTCCGCATGGCGCCGATCCATCACCATTTCGAGCTCAAGGGGTGGCCCGAGCCGAAGATCATCGTGCGGTTCTGGATCATCAGCATCATTCTGGCCCTGGTGGCCCTGTCGACGCTGAAGTTGAGGTAAAAGGCCCGCGGCCCGAGGCAAGAGGCAAGCCCCGGATTGGGGACCCGCAACCAGGAACTACGAATGCGACGTGATTTTTCCGGACAAAAAGTTGTCGTCATCGGCGCCGGCGCCACCGGGCTGGCCCTGACCCGTTATTTTTGCCGCCGCGGGGCGACCGTCACCCTTTCCGACAGCCGCTCGGCCGAACGGATCGGCGACCTCGGGCCGCTTCGCGAGTTGGGCGTCCGCCTCGATCTCGGCGGGCACACCCCGGAACTCTTCCTGGCCGCCGACCTGGTGGCGGTGAGCCCCGGTGTGCCGTTAAGTGTGCCGGCGGTGGCGGTCGCCCGACATGCCGGAGTGAGGGTGCTCGGCGAGATCGAGATCGCTTTCGGCGAACTCACCGCGCCGCTGGCGGCGATCACCGGGACCAACGGCAAATCGACGACGACGACGCTGATGGGCGAGATGTTCAGCGCCTGGGGCAAGCGGACCTTCGTCGGCGGCAATCTGGGTACCCCGCTCATCGAGGCGGTCGACGGGGAATGGGACTGGCTGGTTGCCGAGCTCTCCTCCTTCCAGCTCGAGGCGATTTGTGATTTTCGTCCGCGCTATGCGCTGCTTCTCAATATCACCGAGGATCACCTCGACCGCTACCCCGACATGGCGAGCTACGTTGCCGCCAAGCTGCAGATCTTTGCCAACATGGGCGAGGCGGATGTTGCCGTACTGAACGCCGAGGATCCCCTGGTCATGGCGGCTGCTGCCGATATCCGGCCGCGCCGGATCCTCTTTTCTTCGCGCCGACTGCTTCCTGAAGGAATGGGTCTGGACGGGGAGGAGATCGTCTGGCGTTATTCCGGGATGGAGCGGCGCTTTCCCTTGGCGAGGCTGCAGCTCAAGGGGCTGCACAACGTCGAGAACGTCATGGCCGCGCTGATTCCGCCACTCCTCGAGGGGTGCCCGCCGGAGCTTGCCTGGTCGGCCGCCTGTCGCTTTGCCGGCCTGGCTCATCGCATGGTGCCGGTCCGACAGCTCGACGGAGTGACCTGGTACAACGACTCCAAGGGGACCAATGTCGGCAGTGTGGTGAAGAGCCTGGCCGGTCTGGCCGCGCCGGTGACTCTGATTGCCGGCGGCAAGGACAAGGGGGGCGATTATGCTCCTCTCGCTCCCCTGGTGCGGGAGAAGGTGGCCCACCTGATCCTGATCGGCCAGGCGGCTCCCCGCATCGCCGAGGCGCTGGGCAATCTGACCCGTACCGAACGGGCCGATACGCTGGAAGCGGCAGTATCGCGGGCGCGGGAACTCACCCCGGTGGGCGGCTCGGTGCTGCTTTCGCCCGGCTGCTCCAGCTTCGACATGTTCAAAAGCTACGAGGAGCGTGGCGACGTTTTCACCCGTGCCGTCCTGGCCTTGCCGGAGAAGGAGGCCGTCTAGCCGATGGAAGCGCGCAAGGGCCACGACATGACGATTCTTCTGCTGGCGGTGGTGCTCACCTGCTTCGGTGTCGTCATGGTCTACTCTTCCTCTTCCATCATGGCCGCCAAGCGCTTTGGCGACGGCCTGTATTTTCTCAAACGGCAGGGGTTGTATGCCGTGCTCGGTTTTGCCCTGATGGCGGTCGTGATGCGCATCGACTACCACCACCTGCGCCGCCTGGTGATACCGTTCTTCCTCTGCTGCGCGGTGCTGCTGGTGGCAGTGCTGATTCCCGGGATCGGCACTCATGCCGGCGGCGCCGCCCGCTGGATCCGGCTGCCGGGTTTTTCGATCCAGCCCGCCGAACTGGCGAAGCTGGGGCTGATCCTCTACATGGCCCACTCCCTGGCCAAGAAGAGGGAGAAGATCAAGAGCTTCAAGCTCGGCTTCATCCCCTACATGGTGGTGCTGGCCGTGCTCCTCTTCCTGATGCTGCTGCAGCCCGACCTCGGCGGCGCCCTGACGCTCGGCGCGGTGGCCATGGTGATGCTGCTGGTCGCCGGAACGCGCCTCTCCTACCTCCTGTCGGTGGTGATTCTGGCGGTGCCGTTTCTCTACTTCGCGGTGATGAACGTCGCTTACCGGCGCAAGCGGATCCTGGCCTTCCTCGATCCATGGGAGGATCCGACCAACACCGGCTTTCAGATCATCCAGAGCTGGATCGCCTTCGGCACCGGCGGCCTCTTCGGCAACGGCCTCGGCGAGGGGAAACAGAAGCTGTTCTACCTGCCGGAGGCGCATACCGACTTCATCTTTTCCGTGGTCGGTGAGGAACTCGGCTTTGCCGGTGTGCTGGTCATCGCCGCGATGTTTCTCGTTCTGGTCATGCGCGGGATGCGCACCGCTCTCGGGGCTCCGGACGACTTCGGCCGTTACCTTGCCTTCGGGGTGACGATCCTGCTGGGTCTCGAAGCCTTCGTCAATATGGCAGTGGTCATGGGATTGCTGCCGACCAAGGGACTCGCGCTGCCGTTTCTCTCCTACGGGGGGACGAGTCTGCTAACGACGCTGCTGGCGGTGGGGATACTGCTCAACATCTCCAGTCAGGCATCGGGAGAGGTGCGATGAGGATGCTGCTGGCCGGTGGCGGCACCGGAGGCCACCTTTTTCCTGCCGTGGCGATCGCCCAGCGGATGCTCGAAACCGAATACGGAGGCCAGGTGCTGTTCGTCGGGACCGAACGGGGGATCGAGGCGAGCATTCTGCCGAAGCTGGGGCTGCCGCTCAGGACCATCGAGATCAGCGGCTTTGTCGGCAAAGGGCCGGCGGCGAAGCTGGCCATTCTGCCGCAGCTGTTCAAAAGCGTGCGCCAGTCGCAGCGCATCCTCGAAAAATTCCGCCCGGATGTGGTGGTGGGCGTTGGCGGTTACGCCTCGGCGCCGGTGCTGCTGGCCGCGAAGCTGAAGGGGGTGCCCTTTCTGATTCATGAGCAGAACGCCTGGCCCGGTCTCGCCAACCGCCTGCTCGCCCGCTGGGCGGAGCGGGTCTGTCTCTCCTTCGCCGACGCGGACCGGGCTTTCCACCGCGGGCGGACGGTGCTGACCGGCAACCCGTTGCGGCGAGGGATGGAGGAATGTCCTGCCGTGCCGGAGGGGGCGCCGCAGCTGTTGGTCTTCGGCGGCAGCCGGGGTGCGCGGGCGATCAATCAAATAGTGGTGCAGGCCCTGCCTCTGCTGGAAGGTTTCCGGGGGCGGCTGCGCATCGTGCACCAGACCGGTGCCGAGGACCTGGAACAGGTTCGCCAGGGATATCGGCAGGCGGGCTGGGAAGATGCCGGCGTGGTGCCCTTCATTGACGACATGGCCGCCGCCTATGCCGCGGCCCATCTGGTCATCTGCCGGGCCGGGGCAACCACCATCGCCGAACTGACCGCCTGTGGCCGGCCGGCGATCCTGATCCCCTACCCGTTTGCTGCGGCCGACCACCAGACGGGCAACGCCCGGGCGCTGGCGCAGCACGGCGCGGCCCTGCTGCTGCCGCAGGCCGAGCTGACGGCGGAGCGGCTGGCAAGGGTGAGCAGCGACTTGCTCGGCGACCGGGAACGCGTGCTGACGATGGCGGCCACCGCCCGCTCGTTCGGCCGGCGGGGCGCTGCCGATCTGATTCTGGAGGAATGCCGGGCGATCGCCCGCTGATCCATAACTGGCAACTCGTGACAGGTGAATAACAAATGTACGGTAAAATCCGTAAAATTCATTTCGTCGGCATCGGCGGCATCGGCATGAGCGGGATCGCCGAGGTTCTGCTCAATCTCGGGTACGAGGTGTCAGGCTCGGACCTGCGGGAGTCGGAAATCACCCGGCGACTGGCAGAACTGGGCGGGACGATTGCCTACGGGCACCGGGCGGAAAACATCGTGGCGGCCGACGTGGTGGTTACCTCCACCGCCGTCAAGGCCGACAATCCCGAAGTGGCCGAGGCTCATCGCCGCCTCGTCCCGGTGATTCCCCGCGCCGAGATGCTCGCCGAGCTGATGCGCATGAAATACGGCATCGCCGTGGCCGGCACGCACGGCAAAACGACTACCACCAGCATGGTGGCCACAGTCCTTTCGCACGGGGGCATCGACCCGACGGCGGTAATCGGCGGCCGGCTCGATTCCCTCGGCTCCAACGCCAAGCAGGGGCAGGGCAAATTCCTGGTGGCCGAGGCGGACGAGTCGGACGGCTCCTTTCTTAAACTGTCGCCGACCATCGCCGTGGTCACCAACATCGATGCCGACCACCTCGACTTCTACCGGGACCTCGAACAGATCAAGGAGACCTTCGTCGACTTCATCAACAAGGTTCCCTTCTTCGGTCTCGCCGTCCTCTGTCTCGATGATGCGAACATCCAGGCGCTGATCCCCCATGTTAAGAAACGCTTCGTCACCTATGGGCTGAACACTCAGGCCGACTACAACGCCACCGACATCGAACATCGCGGCGACCGCACCGCCTTCAGCGTCCACTACCGCGGCGAGCGTCTCGGCCATCTCTCCATCCGCATGCCCGGCCGGCACAACGTGCTCAATGCTCTGGCGGCGGTGGCGGTAGCCCGTGAACTCGAACTCCCCTTCGGCAACATCGCCGAGGGGTTCCAGGATTTCGGCGGCGTGCAGCGCCGCTTCCAGATCAAGCACGATGCCGACGGAATCATGGTGGTCGACGACTACGGCCACCACCCGGCCGAGATCAAGGCGACTTTGGCGGCCGCCCGCAGCGGCTGGGAGCGGCGGCTGATCGTGGTTTTCCAGCCGCACCGCTACACCCGGACCCGGGCACTGTTCGACGAGTTTGTCACGGCCTTCTATCAGGCCGACCAGGTCGTGGTCATGGATGTCTACGCGGCCGGCGAAGAACCGATTGCCGGCGCCGATGGCCAGAGGCTGGCCGAAGGGATCGCCAGCCATGGCCACCGGGATACCCGGTTCATCGGCGAGCGAGATGCCGTGGTCGGGCATCTGCTGACGGTGGTGCAGCCCGGAGACATCGTCATCACCCTCGGCGCCGGCAGTGTCTGGCAGGTCGGCGAGCAACTGGTGCGGCAACTTCTGGAAAAAGGCTGAAGTGGGCGAAACGCTCTTTGAAACCCTACGTTCCCGACTGAAGGGGACGGTTACTGCCGATGAGCTTCTCTGCCGGCATACAACCTGGCGGGTCGGCGGTCCGGCCGACCTCTTCATCGTACCTGCCGACAGGGAAGAGCTGGTGACCGCCCTGCGACTGCTCGCGGCGGCCGGCGTTCCCTGGGTGGCCCTCGGCGCCGGCAGCAATCTGCTGGTCCGCGACGGCGGTGTCCGCGGGGCGGTGCTGCATACCGGCGGACTTCGGCGACTCACATTTGCCGAGGACGGCAGGGCGCAGGCCGAAGGCGGGGTGCCGATGATGACCCTGATTCGGGAAGCCGCCGCCCGTGGCCTGGCTGGCCTCGAGGCCTTGGCGGGTATTCCCGGTACGGTCGGCGGCGGCATCGTCATGAACGCCGGGGCCGCCGGGCAGGAAATGGCGGATGTGGTGCGCGAGGTGCACCTCGCCGGTCCGCAGGGTGAAGAGCCGTGGCGGGGGGAGCAGCTGCAATTCGCCTACCGCGGGTCGAACCTCCCGCCGGCGCGGGTGCTGGCGGCGGCGATGCTGCAATTCCGTGCGGCGGACCCGGCCCACCTGGAAGAGGTTATCCGTCGCCGCCTGCAGCAGCGGCAAGCGGCCCAGAGGGTGGGCGCGCCGAACGCCGGCTCGGTATTCAAAAATCCGGAAGGGCAGCAGGCCTGGCGGCTGATCGACGCGGCAGGTCTGCGCGGTGAGACCATCGGCGGAGCGCAGGTGGCCGAAAGGCACACCAATTTCATTGTCAACCGTGGCGGTGCCAGCGCACAGGATATCCTGGCGCTGATCGATCGGGTCCGCGAGAAGGTGTTGCAGCACTCAGGCATCGAACTGGATCCAGAGGTGCGGATCATCGGCGACGATTGAAACGGAAAAGGTGATATCAGAAAAATCTGATATTCGAAGGCCTATAATCGAACTGCAACCTGAAACCAGGCTTTGACATGACACGTGACGAGCTGAAATCGAAAAAAATTGCCGTTCTCATGGGCGGCCTCTCCGCCGAGCGGGAGATTTCGCTGCGCACCGGACGGGCGGTGCTCGCCGCGCTGCAGGAGGCGGGTTACACGGCCGCCGGCATCGATGCCGGGCGGGACCTGGCGGCGCGCCTGGAAGCGGAAAAGGCCGAGGTGGCATTCATCGCCCTGCACGGCCGTTTCGGCGAGGACGGCACGGTACAGGGGATGCTGGAACTTCTCGGCATCCCCTATACGGGCAGCGGAGTCATGGCTTCCGCGGTCGCCATGGACAAGGTGACCACCAAGAAAATCCTGCTCTACCATGAGCTGCCGACCCCGGCTTTCGACGTCTTTCAACGGGGCATTGCCAAGGAAGAGTTTCTTTCCCGGCACCGGCACTTTCCCCTGGTCGTCAAGCCGGCCCGCGAAGGCTCGACCATCGGTGTCAGTATCGTCCGCAACGCCCAAGAGTTGCGCGCCGGTCTGGAGAGTGCGCTGGCCCACGATGATCTGGTGCTGGTGGAAGACTTCATCCAAGGGCTGGAGGTCACCGTCGGCGTGCTCGAAGGTGAGCCCCTGCCGGTTATCCAGGTCGTTCCCAAGGGGGGCTTCTACGATTTTCAGGCCAAGTATACGGCGGGCCAGACCGAATACCTCGTCCCCGCCCCCCTTGAGGGCGCTCTCTACGAACGGCTGCAGCAGGTGGCAGTGGCCGCCTTTCGGGCGCTCGGTTGCGCCGGGGCCGCCCGGGTCGATTTCATGGTGCGCGAGCGCGAATTCTACTGTCTGGAGGTCAACACTATTCCGGGGATGACCGAGACCAGCCTGCTGCCGAAGGCAGCCCGGCAGAACGGCATCTCTTTCGGTGAACTGGTTCAGCGGATACTCGACGGGGCGGCGCTGGGCAAGTAGCCGCGGCACGCCGCAGAGGCAAGGGGCAATGCATGCGGGATTTCAAATCCCAAAAACCGGTCAAGGTCAAGGTCAACCGGCGCAAGCGGCAGAAAGAGCCGCGTGACTGGCGCAAGTTTTTCCAGCGTGCGCTCGGCATCGGCGTGCTCATCGGCAAGCTGTCGCTGGTTGTCCTGCTGCTTGGCGGCGCCGGGCTGGCGGCCCGGCAGGTCTTCCACTCGGGCTACTTCGGCGTCGCCAAGGTGCGGGTGGAAAACCTCGGTCGGGTGAGTGAGGAAGAGGTCGTCGAGCTCTCCGACATCCGCCCCGGGATGAATATCTTTGATCTCGAACTGGAGTTGATCGGCCGCAAAATCGAGGAAAACCCCTGGATTGCCACAGCCCGGGTGGAGCGGGTCTTGCCCCGCGAGGTGGTCATCAGCGTCCGCGAGCGAGTGCCCAAGGCGGTGATCAACCTCGGCTATCTCTATTACCTCGATGCCGACGGGGAGATCTTCAAGGTGCTGGGCCCTGAAGACAGCATCGATTATCCGGTGGTCACCGGCATCGACCGGCGCACCCTCCTGGAGAACCCGGGGGATTGCCGGAAGCATCTGGAAGAGGCTGTGCTGCTGCTCGACGAACTGGCCGGCCGGCGCATCTTTTCCCTCGACGATGTTTCAGAACTGCATATCGACCAGACCGACGGGTTGACCCTCTATACCTTCAGCGGCGGGGTTCCGGTCCATATGGGCTACAGCAATTTCAACAGCAAGCTCGATCGCCTGGAACGCATCTATCCAGAACTCGAACCGCGACTGCCGGTCCTGAAGTACATCGATCTCAACGTCGCTGACCGGGTCATCGTCAAGGTGGATAGCAGGCGGACAATTGGCAACGGTTAGAAATCAGCGGGGAAAGGAAGAGCGATGAGTAGCAAGCGGGAAAACCTGGTCGTCGGACTGGACATCGGCACCACCAAGATCTGTGCCATCGTCGGCAACCTCAACGACGACGGAAGTCTCGATATCGTCGGGATCGGCACCAGCCCTTCCCAAGGGCTGCGCAAAGGTGTGGTGATCAACATCGAGGGGACAGTCGGGGCCATCAAGAAGGCGCTGCAGGAGGCGGAGCTGATGGCCGGCTGCGAAATCAAGTCGGTCTTCGCCGGGATCGCCGGCGGCCATATCAAGGGAATGAACTCGCAGGGGGTAATCGCCATCAAGACCCGCGAGGTGAACAACGACGACATCCGACGGGTGATCGACGCCGCCAAGGCGATCGCCATCCCCATGGATCGCGAAGTGATCCACATCCTTCCCCAGGAGTTCATCATCGACGACCAGGACGGCATCAAGGAGCCGCTCGGCATGAACGGGGTGCGGCTGGAAGCCAAGGTGCACATCGTCACCGGCGCCGTGGCCAGTGCCCAGAACATTATCAAGAGCTGCAACCGGGCCGGGGTCGACGTGGCCGACATCGTTCTCGAACAGCTCGCCTCTTCCGAGGCCGTTCTCTCCGACGACGAGAAGGGCCTCGGCGTGGCCCTGCTCGATATCGGCGGCGGCACCACCGACATCGCCATCTTTGTCGACGGCGCAATCAAGCACACGGCGGTCCTCTCCCTGGGAGGGAATCACCTGACCAACGACATCGCCGTCGGCCTGCGCACGCCGACGGCCGAGGCCGAAAAGATCAAGCGCAAGTACGGCTGCTGCCTCACCTCCATGGTCGGCAAGGACGAGACAATCGAGGTCCCCTCGGTCGGCGGCCGTGAGCCGCGTGTCCTCTCCCGGCAGCTGCTGGCCGAGATCCTGGAGCCGCGGATGGAAGAAATCTTCACCCTGGTGAACCGCGAGATCGTCAAGAGCGGCTTCGAAGATGTGATCGCCTCGGGCGTCGTGATCACCGGCGGCAGCGCGATTTTGCCGGGAATGCCGGAACTGGCCGAGCAGATCTTCAACCTGCCGGTGCGGCGGGGCGTACCGCGGGACATCGGCGGGCTGACGGACGTGGTCAACTCCCCCGTCTACGCCACCGGCGTCGGCCTGGTCAAGTACGGCAGCCGCAACCTGCAGATCAGCAATTTCAGCATCGGCCAGGAGAATGTGTTCGACAAGGTCATCCGCCGGATGAAAGAGTGGTTCGGCGAATTTTTCTGAGACTTGAAAAACCAGATTGCAGTTAACCATGGGCGGGAGCGCGGAGAGTCACCGCCCGTATCCGAGATCGGAGGGAGTCATGTTCGAATTTGATGAGAGTATCGATCAGGCGGCAAAAATCAAGGTGGTCGGCGTTGGCGGCGGCGGTGGCAATGCAGTCAACACGATGATCCTCTCCCATGTCGAGGGGGTGGACTTTATCGCCGCCAACACCGACGCCCAGGCCCTCAAGACCAACCGGGCGTCGATGAAGATCCAGCTCGGCGGGAAACTGACCAAGGGGCTCGGGGCAGGAGCCAACCCGGAGGTCGGCCGCGAGGCGGCGCTGGAGGACCGGGCCGCCCTGGCCCAGGTGCTGCAGGGGGCCGATATGGTGTTCATTGCCGCCGGCCTCGGCGGCGGCACCGGCACCGGTGCGGCGCCGATCATCGCCGAAGTGGCCCGGGAAGTCGGCGCGCTGACCGTCGGCGTGGTGACCAAGCCCTTCTCCCGGGAGGGGAAGCAGCGTTTGAAGAAGGCCGAAGAAGGGGTCGGCCTGCTCAAGGAAATGGTCGACTGCCTGATCGTCATCCCCAATGACCGGCTGCTCGGGCTGGCCGGCAAGAACATGAGCATCCTCGATGCATTCAAGCCGTCGGACGATGTGCTGCGTCAGGCAGTGCAGGGGATCTCGGACCTGATCACCACCCACGGCCTGATCAACGTCGACTTCGCCGATGTCAAGGCGATCATGAGCGAGCGTGGCATGGCAATGATGGGTATCGGCATCGCCGAGGGGGACCGGCGCGCCGTCGAGGCGGCACAGCGGGCAATCAGCAGTCCGCTGCTGGAGGATATCGACATCTCCGGGGCCAAGGGGGTGCTGGTCAATATCTCCGGCTCTTCCAACATGACCATGGAGGAATTCGACGAAGCCTCCCGCATCATCCACGAAAAGGTCCACGAGGATGCCAATATCATTATCGGTCTGGTGATCAACGAGGACCTGGGGGACCGGATCAAGATCACCGCCATCGCCACCGGTTTCGGCACTACCTTCGAAAAAGGCAAGCGTCCGGTCGAGGAGATCAAGGGGCGCAGCCAGACCGTAATGGACAAGGTGGACCGCGACCTGCCGACCTTCATCCGCGACCGGCAGAAGGACTCGCCCCGGATGGTGCGGACCATGGTGGTGGATGAGGATCAGTACGATATCCCCACCTTCCTGCGCAAACGCGTCGACTGAGCGGCTGTTTCGGTTCTTTTGCCGCCGTCTGGCGGCGAGTGACTCTGCCTGCCAGCATCCCACGCCGGTTCTCCGCCCGGCGCCAGTGGGAGCTGTATTCATTCCTGTGATGTGACGACGACTCCCTCGTCAACGGGGACCGCACTCTGCGGTCCCCTTTTTCTTTGCCAGCGCAGCCGGATAAGGTAAGATCAGCTCTAGCGTTTTACGATTTTTCCAAACACGAATCACGGATTTCAAACATGTCGCGCAAGCTCATCGACAAGTCCCGCCGTCGCCTGGCGGCCGAAAGCGGTTGCCGTCCCAATCCCTGGGGCGGCCGCCTATCGGTCGCCCTGGTCTACCCCAACACCTACCACCAGGCGATGAGCAATCTCGGTTTTCTCTCCGTCTATCACCTGCTCAACTGCCGCGACGATACTCTTTGCGAGCGGTTTTTCCTCCCCGATCCGGAAGATCTGGCCGAACACGAGAAGACCGGCTACCCGCTCTTTTCCCTTGAATCCGGGCGGTTTCTGGCCGATTTCGACGTCATTGCCTTTTCCGTCTCCTTCGAAAACGATTACCTGAACCTGCCGACCATTTTCGCGCTGGGGCGCATCCCTCTCTTTGCTGCTGAGCGGAGCGACCACTTCCCTCTGGTGCTGTGCGGCGGGGTCTGCGCCTTCCTCAACCCCGAACCGATGGCCGGGATCATGGATGTGTTCGCCGTCGGCGAGGGCGAGGTCCTGCTGCCGCCGTTCGTCGCCGAGGTCCGGGCGGGGGAGGCTCTGGCGAGACCGGAACTGCTGCGCCGACTCGCCGCCCTGCCGGGTTTTTACGTCCCTTCCCTCTATGCAGTGGATTACCGCAGCGACGGGACGGTTGAGCGCTACCGGCCGGCCGACGGTACCCCGCCACGGGTGACGCGTCAATGGCTGCCGGACCTGGACCGTTATGAATCCCGCAACTTCGTTCTGACCGAGGAGACCGAGTTCGGCGACATGGCACTCGCCGAGATTTCCCGCGGCTGCTCACGCGGCTGCCGCTTTTGCGCCGCCGGCTACATCTACTTGCCGCCCCGGGAGCGCAGCCTGGAGAAGCTGACCTCCCAGGTCGAAGAGAGCCTCTGCCACCGGCAGAAGGTGGGGCTGGTGGGCGCGGCGGTATCCGACTACTCGTCAATCGAGGTGCTGCAGCAGGAAATCCTCGCCCGCGGCGGCAGGGTGTCGGTGGCCAGTCTGCGCATCGATTCCCTGACCGAGGCAGAAGTTTCCGCCCTCAAGGCCTCCGGGCACCGCACCGTGGCCCTCGCCCCGGAAGCCGGCAGCCAGCGGCTGCGCGACCTGATCAACAAGGGGCTCGACGAGGCGCAGATCCTGGCCGCCGTGCGCCGGCTGGCGGTCGGCGGGATTCCCAATCTCAAGCTCTATTTCCTCATCGGGCTGCCGACGGAGACGGACGAGGACACGGCCGAGTTGCTCGGGCTGGCGGCGAAAATTCGGGAAGTCTGGCTGGAGGAGGGGCGGAAAATCGGCCGGCTGGGCCACATCACGCTGTCGGTGAACCCCTTCATCCCCAAGCCGTTCACGCCGCTGCAGTGGGCGCCCATGGACGGAGAGAAGACGCTGGAGAAGAAGATGCGCGCCATTCGCGCCGGCGTGGCCCGACTGGCGAACACCGAGGTGATCTTCGAGCCGCTGCGGGCTGCCGTTCTGCAGGCCTTTCTGGCGCGCGGCGACCGGCGGGTCGGCCGCCTTCTGCCTGCCCTCGCCGCCGGCAGCAGTCTCAAAGCAGCCTGCCGGGAAGCCGGCCTCGATCCGGCTTTTTACGTCACGCGGGAGCGGGGTGAGGCCGAGGTCTTCCCGTGGGAGATCCTCGATAACGGCGTGCGCCGGGACTACCTCTGGCAGGAGTATCAGCGTGGCCTGGAGGGGAAATTCACCCCGCGCTGCGCGCCGGGGTGTCGACGCTGCGGGGTGTGCGGGTAGCGACGCCGTCTCGCTTGACACCCCTGCCGGAGGCGCTAGAATTATGACCGCTATGATAACCTATTCACCAAAGGAGAACCGTTTATGTCACAGGAGAGAACCGGCGTCATCACCTTCAAGGGAAACCCCATGACCCTTCTCGGGCCGGATGTCAAGGCAGGAGATGCGGCCCCCGACTTCAAGGTCGTCGACAACGGCCTGCAGCCCGTCACCCTCGGCGACACCAAAGGAAAAGTGCGCCTGATTACCGTCGTTCCTTCCCTCGACACCCCGGTCTGCGATACCATGACCCGCAAGTTCAACGAGCAGGCGGCCAGGCTACCCGACGATGTGGTCGTCTATACGGTGAGTCTCGACCTTCCCTTCGCCCAGAAGCGCTGGTGCGGCAATGCCGGCATCGAGAAGGTGAAGACCCTCTCCGATTACCAGGACCGTTCTTTCGGCCTGAGCTACGGGGTGCTGATCAAGGAATTGAAGCTGCTGGCTCGTTCGGTCTTCGTGATCGACAAGAACAACAAGGTGGCCTACCGCGAAATCGTCAAGGAGGTTACCGCCGAGCCGGATTACGAAGCGGCGCTGGCGGCGGCAAAAAAACTGGTCTGAAGCTTCATCAATTTACGAGAAAAAGGCCCCCATTACAGGCAAAAGGTAGGGGGCCTTTTTCTCTGCGCCCTGTCCCGTCCCGCGAGAGATTCCTCAAGCGTAAGCCTGCCTCCTGGTGACAATTTTGGTCCAACCCTGACACTTTTGCGCCTTCCTTTCCCCAGAATTCAAGGAATTTCCATAGATTGGCCCATCAGCTCAGCCACGCCAGGGTAGACCTGGTTCCTTTGGGCAAACTCATTTTATAGGCTCAGAATGAGCCTTTTTGACCGAAACCCTCCCTGAAAAAGTGAAATTTTGTTAACAAATTAAATTTAAATAATGTCGGCACGATACTTGCCTTACTGGGAGATGAGTCTGGCAATTTCTGCCATCCCCGGCATCGAGAAGGGGTTGCCTCCTGTCTTGTCCGGATTGACCAGGCGGAGGTTCCGTTGGAGAAAGTTATTTGCAGTTCAGAGGAGTTTTCCGGGCAAACCGCCCATTTGCTTGGTTCGCAAGGGCGCGTCCTCCAGTCGGGAGGTCTCATGAAAAAGCCTCATATTCTACTCATTCAGCACGAGAAAAACCTTTCCGGGTTTAATCTGGCGCGGCTTTGCCCGATTCTGGAGCTGATTAACTGCGAAACCGAGATTTGTATTTACAACAAGGCCAGGAAGCTCATGCCTGCCCCGGGGAAAACTCCCCCCGATCTAGTCATTCTGGATCGCCCCCTCTTGCCGGAGGTTTCGCTTTCACTTGGACAGAGGCTGGCTGGCAACGGCCCATTGAGCTGCCCACAGATCGTTCTGAGCGAGGAAAGGGCACTCCTGGAAACCTCCCAGGGCAAGACGGAGGCGCAGTGCTTTCCTTTTGACGTGGTCGCCCTGCACCGCCTGGTCAGCGCTTGTCTGATTAATTATCCGAGAAAACATCTACGAATGCCGGCCCATCTGCCTTGCCTGTTTTCCGTCAGGGGGTTCAATTATTTCGGCGAGATCCTGAGCCTGGGGACCGGCGGCGCTTTCATTAAAACCGCATGCCAGCAGATTCGTACAGGGGATTTGCTTGACGTGGGAATTCCCTTGTTTGGCATGAAGAAGGAACTGGAACTTTGCAGCCGGGTCATCTATCTGCTTACGCCAAAGCAGGAAAATAATTATCTGCAAGGCGTTGGCGTCGGCTTCAATTCCCTGGACCAGGAAACCATCTGTGTACTGGAGGATTTTCTCCGACATTCCTTGCTAAACGACATCTATCCCGTTTTCCCCTGCTTCGGTCTTCCCGGCCCCCAGGTTACGGTAACGCATAGCGACTCCGACTCGCTTTACGGAGCAGTTTGCCGAAGGCACCTGCGGAGTTGAGCGGACCTGCTTCGTGGGAGGCCCCTTGCGAAACGGAAGCAGTTTCAAATGTGATAATCGGGAAAACCAGCTGCACGGGGGGGGTGAGCTGCGGCTGGCAGCCTGATGGTCTTGTCAGGTCGCTCCTGTTTTTCGGTGGTCCTGGGGGACCGCTATTATACAACCTTCAATCGTCCCGCCGGCGCTTCGCCTACCCCTCCGATCACCCAGCCATTTGCCCCTCCTTGTCTTAGCGCCGCCAGCAGGGCGTCAAGCCGTTCCGCCGCGACCGCCATCAGCAGGCCACCTGAGGTCTGGGGGTCAGCGAGGATGTCGAGCACTTCAGCCGGCAGGCGCTGTCCTTCCAGAACCTGCGGCAGGTAGTGGCCGCGGTTGCTGTAGCTGCCGGCGGGAATCAGGCCCATCGCCGCCATCTCGCGTGTCTGTGGGTAGACGGGGAGGGCGGCCACGTCGATCTCCAGCAGAACGCAGCTCGCCTCGGCCAGCTCCAGGGCGTGCCCCATCAGGCTGAAACCGGTGATGTCGGTGCAGGCATGCACGCCGACCTCGAGCATTGCTTCGCAGGCAGCCCGGTTGAGGGTTTCCATGCCGGCGATCGCTTCGCGCATGTCGGCCTCAGTGAGCACCTCCCCCTTGAGGGCGGTAGCGAGGATGCCGGTGCCGAGCGGTTTGGTCAGTACCAGTACGTCGCCGGGGCGGGCGCCGACGGTGCTCACCAGTCGCCTCGGGTCGACCAGGCCGGTGACCGCCAGGCCGACCTTCGGCTCCTCGTCGTCGACCGTGTGACCGCCGACGATGACGGCGCCGGCTTCCTTGACCTTTTCAACGCCGCCGCGCAGGATCTCGACCAGGATGCTGCGGTCGAGGCAGGCCGGAAAGCCGACCAGAGAAAGCGCCGTCAGCGGCCGGCCGCCCATGGCGTAGATGTCGGAGAGGGCGTTGGCAGCGGCGATGCGGCCGTAGCTGCGCGGGTCGTCGACCACGGGGGTGAAAAAATCAACGGATTGCACCAGTGCCAGCTCATTGTTGAGGCGGTAGACCCCGGCATCGGCAAAGGGAATGGCGGCGGAGAGGAGGTTCTCATCCTCGAAGGTGGGAAGTTGACGCAGCACCTGCGCCAGCGGCCCGGGGGCCAGCTTGGCGGCTCAACCGCTGGAGCGGGAGAGGCTGGTCAGACGGATGGGCTTCTCGGCCATGGGGGTCACCTCCTTT
>DASPGW010000114.1 GCA_035620395.1 Desulfuromonadales bacterium
ATTCTCTTGAGCTCCTCGTCATACATGACGAAGGTAGACTGAGGGCCAAACATGTGCTCGCTCCTTGAAGGGTTTCCCGCGCCAGAGGTTTTTATAACATCGATGCCCTGAACTATCAAGGGGTTTTCCGGCTGACGCAGGACAGCGAACAGGGCCAAAAAGAACTCCCGGCAGGGCGCCTGCCGGGAGTTCTTTTTTCTTACGGAAACCTCTCTGGTTACTTCTTGCTGCCGCAGTCGGCCTGCATCTCGGCGAGCTTTTTATAGAGGTCGTAACGCGTGGCGGTAACCTTGTTGGCCTCCTCCATCAGCTTGGCCGCCACCTCGGGATTGGCCTTTTGCAGGACCCGGTAGCGGTTCTGCTTCTGGGCGTACTCCTCGAAGGTGATGGTCGGCTCCTTGGAATCGAGCTGCAGCGGGTTCTGCCCCTGCTCGGCCAGCCGAGGATCGTAGCGGAACAGTGGCCAGTGACCGGCGGCAACTGCCTGCTTGCAACCATCCACCGCCGAGGCCATGTCGATGCCGTGGGCGATGCAGTGGGTGTAGGCGATGATCAGCGAGGGGCCGTCATAGGCATCCGCCTCGAGCATCGCCTTGACTGCCTGGGCGGGGTTGGCCATCGACACCTTGGCGACGTAGATGTTGCCGTAGGTCATGGCGATCATGCCGAGGTCCTTCTTCGGCATGCGTTTGCCGCCGGCGGCGAACTGCGCCACGGCGCCGAGCGGGGTCGCCTTGGAGGCCTGGCCACCGGTGTTGGAGTAGACTTCGGTATCGAGCACCAGCACGTTGACGTTTTCGCCGGAAGCGAGTACGTGGTCGAGACCGCCGTAGCCGATGTCGTAGGCCCAGCCGTCGCCGCCGTGGATCCAGACCGATTTCTTGACCAGGTAATCGGCAACATTGATCAGCTGCTTGGCCTCGGGATCGGTGCAGCTCACCAGAGCCATCTTCAACTTGGCGACCCGCGCACGCTGGGCTTCGATCCCTTCCTGGGTGCTCTGGTCGGCAGCCAGGATTTCCTGCATCAGGGCTTTGTCGGCCTCACAGACCTTGCAGCCGCAGTCACTGATCCGCGCAAGCATCTCGCGGGCGTACTCGGCGCTTTTGTCGACTGCCAGGCGGAAGCCGAAGCCGAACTCGGCGTTGTCCTCGAACAGCGAGTTGCACCAGGCGGGACCCAGGCCGTCCTTGCGGGTGGTCCAGGGGGTGGTGGGGAGATTGCCGCCGTAGATCGAGGAACAGCCGGTGGCATTGGCCACCAGCATGCGGTCGCCGAAGAGCTGGGAGCAGAGCTTGATGAAAGGGGTTTCGCCGCACCCGGCGCAGGCGCCGGAGAACTCGAACATCGGTGGCAGCAGCTGGCTCCCCTTGAGGCTGGCACGGTTGATCAGGGCCGGATCGGTGTCGGGCAGTGCCAGGAAGAAGTCCCAGTTCTTGGCTTCCTGCTCACGCAGGGGGGGCTGGAACTGCATGTTGATCGCCTTGTGATTGGGATCTTCCTTGCTCTTGGCCGGGCAGTTGAAGACGCAGGCGCCGCAGCCTGTGCAGTCCTCCGGCGCCACCTGCAGGGTGAACTTCTTGCCGGCCATCTCCTTGCCCTTTGCCTCGCAGGACTTGAAGGCGGCGGGGGCGCCGGCCAGCTTGTTCGCCTCGTAGATCTTCATGCGGATGGTGGAATGGGGGCAGACAAAGGAGCAGATGCCGCACTGGATGCAGATTTCTTCGTCCCAGACCGGGATATTGACGGCGATGTTGCGCTTCTCGTACATGGCAGTGCCGGTCGGGAAGGTGCCGTCGGCCGGCATGGCCGAGACGGGAACGCTGTCGCCTACGCCGTCGATCAGGGGGCCGAGCGTATTGCGCACAAACTCCGGAGCCTCGCTGCCCAGGCCGAGCTTCATCCGCAGCGGGCTGTCGGCGACCGCAGGAACGGCAACCTCCTGGATGTTCTCCAGGGCAACGTCGACGGCTTTGCTGTTCATGGCCAGCACCTTCTCGCCGGCCTTGCCGTAGCTCTTGACGATGGCGTCCTTGATCTCGCGAATGGCCAGGTCGAGAGGAATGATGTTCGAGATCTTGAAGAAGGCGGTCTGCATGATGACGTTGATGCGGGGACCGAGGCCGATTTCGTTGCCCAGGCGCACGCCGTCGATGACGTAGAACTTGAGGTTCTTGTCGATGATGTTCTGCTGTACTTCTTTGGGCAGATTCCCCCAGATTTCGTCCTTGCCGAAGGGACTGTTGAGCAGGAAAGTGGCCCCCTGCTTGGCACTCTTGAGCATGTCGTACTTCTCGAGGAAGGAGAAGTTATGGCAGGCAACGAAGTCGGCACTGTCGATCAGGTAAGGAGAGCGTATATCCTCCTTGCCGAAGCGCAGGTGACTGGTGGTCATGCTGCCGGCCTTCTTGGAGTCGTAGACGAAGTAGGCCTGGACATTGTTGTCGGTCGTCTCGCCGATGATTTTGATCGAGTTCTTGTTGGCGCCGACGGTGCCGTCGGAGCCGAGGCCGTAGAACATGGCGGCATAGACGTTGCTCGGGATCTTGAAGCTCTCGTCGTAATTGAGGCTGCAGCCGGTGACGTCTTCCTTGATGCCGACAACGAAATGGTTTTTCGGCTTGTCGAGGGAGAGATTGTCCAGCACCGCCTTGGCCATGGCCGGGGTAAACTCCTTGGATCCCAGGCCGAAGCGGCCGCCGACGATAACCGGGTAACGCGGCAGGTCGAGAAGCTGCTGCTCCATCGCCTCGCCAATGGCGGTACGCACGTCGTGATAGAGGGGCTCACCGATGGAACCGGGCTCCTTGGTACGATCGAGGACGGCAATCTTCCTGACGGTCTTGGGCAGGGCCTTGGCGAACTGCTCGATGGGGAAGGGAAGGAAAAGGCGCACCTTGAGCAGGCCGACTTTCTCCCCCTTGGCGGCCAGATAGTTGACCGTCTCTTCGACGCAGTCGGCGCCGGAGCCCATGATGACGACGACGCGCTCGGCATCGGGGGCGCCGACGTAGTCGACCAGTTTGTACTGGCGACCGACGCGGGCCGCCAACTTGTCCATCGCCGCCTGGACGATGCCGGGAATTTTGGTGTAGTAGGGGTTTACCGTCTCGCGCCCCTGGAAATAGACGTCGGGGTTCTGGGCAGTGCCGCGCAACACCGGATGGTCGGGAGAAAGCGCACGGTCCCGGTGGGCGCGCACCAACTCGTCGTCGATCATATAGCGCATGTCATCTTTGGAAAGCTCCTCGACCTTCTGCACTTCATGGGAGGTGCGGAAACCGTCGAAGTAGTGCAGGAAGGGGACCCGCCCTTCGAGGGTGGCGGCCTGGGCGATCAGGGCAAAGTCCATGACCTCCTGGACGTTGTTGGAGCAGAGCATGGCCCAGCCGGTCTGGCGGCAGGCCATGACATCGGAGTGGTCGCCGAAGATGTTCAGGGCAGCGGCCGAGATGGCCCGGGCACTGACGTGGAAGACCGTCGAAGTCAGCTCGCCGGCGATCTTGAACATGTTGGGGATCATCAGCAGCAGGCCTTGGGAGGCCGTGAAGGTGGTGGTCAGGGCACCGGCCTGCAGCGCCCCGTGCACGGCGCCGGCAGCGCCGCCTTCGGACTGCATCTCAACGACCTTGGGAATCGTCCCCCAGATGTTTTTCTCACCGACGGCACTCTTGGCGTCGGAAATCTCCCCCATGACCGACGAGGGGGTGATGGGATAGATGGCGATCACCTCGTTGGTCGCATGCGCCACATGCGCTGCCGCGGTATTGCCGTCAATGTTGACCATCTTTCTTGCCATGAACTCCTCCTTTTGCTTGGTATTCGCTGCGGATGCCTTATCGACTGCCTGCGGTGCGGCAAAGGCTGCCTATGTTAGTGCTGCACAGAGTATGCAGTATACGCAAGGGCGGCGGAAAAACAATCTGCTCACTGGCCCCTCTCACTGGATTTCCCGGCGGCCTTCCACGGCTCGGTTGACGGTCGCCTCGTCGACATACTCCAGGTCGCTTCCCATGGGGATGCCATGCGCCAGACGCGTAACGCGGATGCCGAGGGGCCGGATCAGCCTGGCCAGGTAGAGGGCCGTGGCTTCCCCTTCGACGGTGAAATTGGTGGCGACCACCGCTTCCTGCACCTGCCCTGATTCAAGGCGGGAGACCAGTTCGCGAATCCGCAGTTCATCGGGGCCGATGCCGTCGAGAGGAGAAAGCGCCCCGTGCAGCACATGGTAGCGGCCGCGAAAGGAGCGGCTGCGCTCGATGGCGATTAAATCCTGTGGCTCTTCGACGATGCAAAGCAACCGGTCATCGCGACCCGGGTCGACACAGAGGGAGCAGGGATCGCTTTCCGTAATATGGAAGCAATTCGAGCAGAAACGAACCTTTGCCTTCAGCTCCCGGATGGCTGCTGCCAAGGCTTCGGCCTCGACGGGCGGCTGGCGCAGAATAAAAAAAGCCAGCCGGGTCGCCGTTTTCTGTCCGATCCCCGGGAATTTGGCCAACTCGGCGACCAGCCGGGCGAAAGATGGGATGGAATCTAGCATGAGCTGGGATAAAAATCCAATTCTTTAAAATGGCGTTTTATTTTTTTACCGTGGCTCAAGTTTTTATACACTGACCTTAAAAAATCCTTCACATTGGTCTGACCACCAAAATGCTATACCATGATTTCACCATATGAAGCAAGGTTTTAGTGTATACACATTCCTGCGGCCCCAAACCCGACCAACGCCAGATTCCAGCACGACCCCTCTACATGAGGCCGGGGAGGTTGAAGCCGCCGGTGATTTTGCCCATTTCGGCCTGCATCATCTCCTGGCTCTTCTTGACCGCCTCGTTGACCGCGGCGATGACCAGGTCCTGAAGCATCTCCACATCTTCCGGATCGACCACGCTCTTCTCGATCTTCAGCGACAGCAGTTGCTGCTTGCCGTTGACCACTGCCGTCACCATTCCGCCGCCCGCCGAGGCCTCGACCTGGCGGCCTTCCAGTTCCTCCTGCATACGCGCCATTTTCTGCTGCATGAGCTGCGCCTGCTTCATGATGTTTCCCAAACCTTTGGACATCTGCCTTACCTCCGTTGTCGTTGAACTGAACTGCTTTTACCTAATTACCGGCCTCGAGTCACTGCCTTTCAGACGAATCCCTTGTCGATTGGTTTGACTTCTTTCACCTCGCCAGTGAACACGGCCAGAGTCGCCTTCACCATGGGATGAGCCAGTGCGTCCTCCCGCAGGCGTTTCTTGCGGTCCGACTCCTGCGCCTGACGTTCCTCGAGCAGTGACGGAGTCACCTTCTGCGGACCGTCCAGAGGGGAGATGCGGATGGTCACCGGCTCGCCGAAGAAGCCAGCCGCCAACTCCTGCAGCGCCGCCAGGGCTTCCGGGTCGCGGACCTGCTCGAGCAGAAACGAGTGGGCCGGGAATCCGATATCCAGCAGGGGCAACTGCAGAGCGATGAGACTGCCGTGCTCCAGCAGAGAAGCGAGCAGGGGGCGACGGCCCTTGACGTGGTCGACCAGCCCCTGCCACCCCGTGCCGCCAGAGGCTGGGGACGCCGGGGCTTCAGCCTTTTTTGGCGGCGTCCCCTCTCTCGCCACGGGCGATTGAGGCCGGGAAGCGGCAGTTGGTGTCGGCAGTTCGGCGCCGCTGCCGGCCAGACGCCATTCGAGCTCTTCGAGCTTGCGCACCAGGGTGGCCACGTCCCGCGCCGGCGGCAGCTGCGCCAGGCGGATCAGGGCCATTTCCAGCGTCAACCGGGGGTAGGGCGAACCAACCAACTCGGCTTCAGCCCTGAGCAGCAGCGAAAGGGCCCGCTGCAGGTCCTCCAGGGCCGTTGCCGCGGCAAGGGCCTGCAACTCCCGCAGCTCATCGACGGTCGCCTCCAGAAGCTCGCCTGGCTCCGCAAGCACCTTGCAAAGAATCAGTGAGCGGCAGACCTCCACCAGCTCCTGACAGAACTGGCGGAAGGAGTGCCCGAGGTTGTCCACCCGGCGCACCGCTTCGAGGACCCGGCGACTGTCATGCTGCAGCCACCCCTCGGCAGTGTCAAGCAGAAGCCGGCGATCGACCATGCCGAGCAGCCCCTGAACATCCTCGTCGCTGACACGTTCGCCGCAGAAGGCAATGACCTGGTCCAGGGTGGAGAGGGCGTCGCGCATGCTCCCCTCGCCGCGCCGCGCCACCAGGCCGAGAGAACGGTCGGAGATGCTGATTCCTTCGACGTCGACGATCTGCCGCAGTCGGGCAAGCACCCGCGGCAGGGAGATCTTGCGAAAATCGAAGCGCTGGCAACGCGACAGGATGGTGATCGGAATCTTGTGCGGTTCGGTGGTGGCGAAGATGAACTTGGCATGCTCGGGCGGCTCTTCCAGCGTCTTCAGGAGGGCATTGAAGGCGTTGATGGAGAGCATGTGGACTTCGTCGATGATGAATATCTTGTAGCGGCAGCGGGAAGGAAGATAACGGATATTTTCGCGCAGTTCGCGCACGTCATCGACGCCGGTATTGGAGGCACCGTCGATTTCAAAAACATCTCCTCCCTGGCCGGCGGTGATTTCCAGACAGGAGGGGCATTGGTTGCAGGGGGTCGGGGTAGGACCGAGTTCGCAGTTGAGGGCCTTGGCCAGGATCCGGGCGGCTGAAGTCTTGCCCACCCCCCGGGCACCGGTAAAGAGAAAGGCGTGATGGACCCGCCCCGTCCGGATGGCATTCCCGAGGGTCTGGCTGACGTGTTCCTGGCCAACCAGGTCCTCGAAGCTCTGGGGGCGCCATTTGCGGGCCAAGACCATATAAGACATGGGGCGCAAGGGTCTCCGTAGAGTTAAAAAGGTATGGTGCGTCAGGGAAAACCGGAAAAGATTGCCGGCACAAGTGACAGCCAGGCACCCCCGCGGCACACGGCTGGGGCCACTGCCGCTGCTCCCTTCCGGGCCTGACGGGGTTCGCGGCCGTCCGTTGCGCGGGACCCGGCTGTCACTTCTGTCGGCAATAGGCGCCGGTCTTGTCGAGGGGAAAAATGAAGCTGGCGGAGAGGGAGGGATTCGAACCCTCGGTACCTTGCGGTACACACGATTTCCAATCGTGCACCTTCGGCCTCTCGGTCACCTCTCCGCAGGTTGTGCAGAATACAACAAGGGGGTAGAGCTGTAAAGGATTTTCTGGCCGGCAACGGCCGTCAAGGAGACGCTTTTTGCCGGATTTGTCGAAGCTTGTCAACAGGGCATGGGCAAACAGTTTGCACTATGGGCATAGCACCGGCGTTTGG
>DASPGW010000115.1 GCA_035620395.1 Desulfuromonadales bacterium
CCCTCCCACAACAACCAAGGGCGGCCAACCGGCCGCCCTTGAAGTATCCACACTACCCCCTCTCGCTCTCCTACTCCTCCCGCACCTGGTACCCCCTCCGATGCACCTCGGTATCGGCCCGGTGGGCGGCAAGGTTGGCGGCGACACCGTCGACCTTGTTCTCGACGCTCGTCAGTCGGCCTTCGACGCTTGTCAACCGCACTTCTACCCGCGTCAGGCGCCCGTCGAGTTTCTGCATGCCACCATCCATCCGGTCCATGCGTTCGACCAGCAGCTGCTGCCCTTCGGCCAGCAGATCGAAACGATGCTGGGCACTTCCCTCCATGATCCCGAATTGCCGGGCCATCATGTTCTCGATGCGCTTGAAATCCTCTTCGGTCATTTTGTCCCCCCTTTGTGTTGAACGCCGGCAACGCGACGCCGTTCGGCTATCTATAGCAGTGCCTCGCACCCCGGTCAATCCCGAACATGGCCGTTGCGAGGATGCCTATGGTTTAAGTTCCCACCCTAACTTCGCCGGTCCCGGCCGGCGGCCGGCTTACTTTCCTTGCTCGTCCAAGGAAAGTAAGCAAAGGAAGGACGTTCACCTGGCGGTGGGCACTACTTTCGCGGCCGATTGGAGGTTTCTGCGGTCGGTAGCAAATTTAATTGCCGCAGTACCCCTTTGCGAGGAAGCCTTTGCCGGGCTGCCGCCGGCCCTGTCGCGAAGCTGGGTTTTCCGAACCAGCAGCGCCGGTGTTTGCAACAGCCACGCAATCCTGCTGAACGATTCACTTCGGCTCGCAAATGGGACCGACGAAGACGTTCCGGCTCTCAGGTGCAGCGAAGGAGGTAGATGCCAGCGACTCTTCGCGACAGTAGTGCCCGCCGCCAGGCGAAAGCCATTTTTGCCTACTTTTGTTGGCTGACAAAAGTAGGGCGTCCGGCGGGACGCGCCTGCACGCTGAAGCGCTACGGCGCGCAAGCGTGACCCGCCGGTTTTGTCATGTGGCCAACCGGCGTTTTTCGGCCACCGCCACCAGTCGCTCCGGGTAATCGCTCATCAGCCCGTCCACACCGAAACCCAGCAGCCGTTCCATATCCTGCGGCTCGTTGACGGTCCAGACATGGACTTCCAGGCCGAGGGCATGTGCAGCCCGCACCGTCTCGGGGGTAACCAGCGTCCTGCCGCCCCAAGTTTCGGGGATCTGCAAGGCGGCCCCGGGGGGCCGGTATTCCCCCCGGCAGCCGCCTTGCAGCCAGCCGAAGAAAGCCGCCAGTTCGCCGAAGCTGAAGCTGGTCGGAATCGGGCCGCAAAGGGGGCGCAGGCGCTGCATGATGATGTCCTGCTCCGCCGCCAGCAGGACGCGGTCGGCCATTCCCGCCGCTGCGATGGCGGCCAGCACCTGCTCCTCGATGGCTGGAGCCTCCTGCTTGACTTCGATGTTGAAGAAGGCTGCGGGAAAGGCGGCGAAGACCTCGGCCAGAGTGGGGACGGTGATGCCCTGGCCGAAGCAGGGGCGATTCAGGCCGTCGGGCGAAAAGCCGAAACCGGCATCCAGCTTCCTCAACTCGGCCAGAGTGACGTCTGAGACCCGGCGCCGGTCGCCGCAGAGGCGCAGGAGGGTTTCATCGTGGTGGGCGACGACGTGCCCGTCGGCGGTGGCCCAGACGTCCAGCTCCAGGTAGGGGACGCCGGCCTCGCAGGCGGCCCGCAAGGCGGGGAGGGTGTTCTCCGGGTAGTGGGCAGAGGCTCCGCGGTGCCCGAAGAGACGGGGGCGCGGCTGCTCGAGGTAGCGGTTTTTCATGATGGATCTCCCAGGGCGGCAGCCTTGCCGCGGGCGACGTTGACGCCGGCCAGCAGGAGCAGGCCGACGATGAACAGGCTGGCCAGGGCGAGGATCGACAGGCGGGTGGAACCGGTCAGGTCGGCGATGATGGCGAAGAGAAGGGGGCCGACGACCGAGGCGAATTTGCCGCTGATGGCGTAGAAGGCGAAGAATTCTGCACTCTTGCCCTGCGGGATGAGGGCGGCGTAGAGCGAGCGGCTGATCGCCTGCAGGCCGCCGAAGATGAGGGCGACGACGAAGCCGAGAATCCAGAACTCCCACCCCTTCTGCATCGTGTAGGCGTAGATCGTCACGGCGATGAACAGCACCAGGCCGGCGAGGATAGAGCGCTTGGCGCCCCAGCGCTCCGCCGCCCGGCCGTAAATCAGGGAGCCGGGCATGGCGACGAACTGGATCATCAGAAAGACGCTGAGGACGGTCGTTTGTGAAAGCCCCAGCTCTTCGCGGCCGAAAATCGCCGAGACAGCGATCACCGTCTGGATGCCGTCGTTGTAGAAGAGAAAGGCGACCAGGTAGAGCAGCAGGTCCGGGTAACGGCGGACCTGGGTGAAAATCTGCAGGTATCCCCGCAGACCGCGCAGAAGGGGTGCCGGTTTATGAACGAAGACTTCTTCCCGCACGTAGCGGAAGGTCGGCAGGGCGAAGACTCCCCACCACAGGCCGGTCAGCACAAAGGCGCCGCGGGTGGCGCTCCCCCGGTCGGCAAAGCCGAAGATGGCGGGGTACTGGATGAGCAGGAAGGCGATGAGGAGCATGAGTCCGCCGCCGATGTAGCCGAGGGCGAAGCCGCGGGCCGAGAGGCGGTCGAGGTCCGGCCCCTGTGCCAAAGCCGGCAGGAAGGCGTTGTAGAAGATGTTGCCGGCGGCGAAGCCGACGTTGGCGAGGACGAAGAGGCCGGCGGCGAGCAGGTACTGACCGGGGCCGGCCAAGGCAAGAAGCGAGGTGGCGACGGCGCCGACCAGGGCGAAGACGATGAGCAGCCGGCGGCGGATGCCGCGCCGGTCACCGAGGGCGCCGAGCAAGGGGGCGGCGACGGCGACCAGCAGCATGGAGAAGGAGACGGCGTA
>DASPGW010000116.1 GCA_035620395.1 Desulfuromonadales bacterium
TCCGGATCTGGCTGGAAATAGAAACCCTGGCCTGCGAGGCACAGGCCGAGCTCGGTGTGATCCCGAAAGAGGCGGTGCAAACCATCCGCGCGAAGGGGAACTTCGACATTGCCCGGATCGACGCCATCGAGGCCGAGGTCAAGCACGATGTCATCGCCTTTCTCACCTCGGTTGCCGAGTACGTCGGCCCCGAGGCACGCTTCATTCACCAGGGGATGACCTCCTCCGATGTCCTCGACACCTGCCTCTCGGTGCAGTTGGTGCAGGCCGCCGACGAGTTGCTGGCCGATCTCGGGATGGTGCTCGAGTCGATCAAGGCCCGCGCCTGGGAGCATAAGGACACCGTCTGCATGGGACGCTCGCACGGTATCCACGCCGAGCCGGTCACCTTCGGCCTCAAGCTCGCCACCTGGTACGCCGAAATGGCACGCAATCGACGCCGCCTGGCCGCGGCCCGTGAAAACATCGCCACCGGCGCCATTTCCGGGGCGGTCGGCACTTTTGCCAACATCGATCCGCGGGTCGAGGAGTATGTCTGCGAGAAGCTGGGCCTCAGGCCCGAGCCGGTCTCGACCCAGGTCATCCCCCGCGACCGTCACGCCGAATACTTCTGCACCCTGGCGGTGATCGCCTCCTCGCTGGAGCGCATCGCCGTGGAGATTCGCCACCTGCAGCGCACCGAGGTGCTGGAGGCCGAGGAATTCTTCAGCAAGGGGCAGAAAGGTTCCTCCGCCATGCCCCACAAGCGCAATCCGATTCTCTCCGAGAACCTCACCGGACAGGCACGGTACATCCGGGGGTTGTGCATCCCGGCGCTGGAGAACGTGGCTCTCTGGCACGAGCGCGACATCTCCCACTCCTCGGTCGAACGCTATATCGCCCCGGATGCGACGGTCGCTCTCGACTTCTCTCTGCGCCGACTCAACGGCCTGATCAAGAATCTGGTGGTCTATCCCCAGAACATGCTGAAGAACCTCAACCAGATGAAGGGTCTGGTCTTTTCGCAGAAAATTCTGCTCGACTTGACCCAGGCCGGTGTCTCCCGCGAGGACGCCTATCGGCTGGTACAGAAAAATGCCATGAAGGTCTGGGAAGAGGGGAAGGACTTCCTCACCGAGCTGCTGGCGGATCCGGAGGTGGTCGGGGCGCTGGGCGAGGCGAAGATTCGCGAATCCTTCGATCTCGGTTATCACCTCAAGCATGTCGACACCATCTTCAAGCGGGTGTTCGAGGCGGATTGTTCGTATTGATTGAATCTTGCAGGGGCGCATTACATGCGCCCTGGGCGGACGCAGTCCGCCTCTACGCATTCTCGTAACATGTTTCAGGAGTCATCCATGCCCTGGCGCATAGAAGTTGGACTCAAGGACGGCGTTCGCGACGCCCGCGGCGAGCGGGTTCGGCGGGAGATCCGTGAACATCTCGGCATCGACCTGGCGAGCGTGCGGACCATCGATGTTTACACGCTGGATGCCGCACTTTCCGAAGCCGAAGTGCTGGCTGCCGCTCACGGCCCCTTTTCCGACCCGATTATTCAGGAGGTCGCGGTTGATCGCCCCCTCGCCGTCGATTTCGACATCCTGATCGAGGTCGGTTACCGCCCCGGGGTCACCGACAACGTCGGCCGCACCGGCCGCGAGGCGATCCAGTACCTGACCGGCCGCCTCTTTGCCGCCGAAGAGGGGGTCTACACCTCGGTGCAGTATCTGCTCAAGGGGGCTGTCGACGAGGCGGTGGCCGAGCGGATCGCCTCGGGCTTCCTGGCGAACGGGCTGATCCAGCGCTGGACCATCGTCCCGGCCGCCCGTTTCGACCGCCGGGCCGGCCTGCCGGCGAATGTCCCCCGGGTGGCTGTCGGGGCTCAGGATGCGGCGCCCGTGCGGGAGATCGATCTCGAGGTCGCCGACGCAGAACTGCTCGCCATCAGCAAGGAAGGAATGCTGGCCCTCAACCTCGAAGAGATGAAGACGATCCAGGCCCATGCCGCCGACCCGCAGGTGCGGCAAGCGCGGGGCCGGGTCGGGCTGGGGGGGAAGCTGACCGATGCCGAACTCGAGGCCCTCGCCCAGACCTGGAGCGAGCACTGCAAGCACAAGATCTTCGCCGCCCGCATCGAGTACGAGGACGGGCAGGGCGGTAGGCAGACCATCAACTCCCTGTTCAAGAGCTATATCGTGCGGGCGACCCAGGAGGTCCGGGCCAGCCAGGGGGCCGGCGACATCTGCCTTTCGGTTTTCAAGGACAATGCCGGCGTCATCCGGTTCAACGACGACTGGAGCCTGGTCTTCAAGGCCGAGACCCACAACTCCCCCAGCGCCCTCGACCCTTACGGGGGCGCCCTGACCGGCATCGTCGGCGTCAACCGCGACTCCTTCGGCACCGGCCAGGGGGCGCGGCTGCTCTTCAATACCGACGTCTTCTGCTTCGCCTCACCCTTCTACGACAAGCCGCTGCCGCCGCGTCTGCTGCATCCGCGGCGCATCTTCGAGGGGGTCGTCGAGGGGGTCGAGCACGGCGGCAACAAGAGCGGCATCCCGACGGTCAACGGCTCCATCGTCTTCGACGACCGCTTTGCCGGCAAGCCACTGGTATACTGCGGGACCGGGGCGATCATGCCGGCGGTGGTCAACGGCCGTCCCGGTCACGAGAAAAAGGCGCGGGTCGGCGACCGCATCGTCATGGTCGGCGGCCGCATCGGCAAGGACGGCATCCACGGCGCCACCTTCTCCTCCGAGGAGCTGCACGAGGGCTCGCCGGTGACCGCGGTGCAGATCGGCGACCCGATCACCCAGAGGCGGATGTTCGATTTCCTGCTGGTCGCTCGCGACCGCGACCTCTACAGCTCGATTACCGACAACGGCGCCGGCGGCCTCTCCTCTTCGGTCGGCGAGATGGCCCAGGACACCGGCGGCTTCGAGCTGCACCTCGATCGGGCGCCGCTCAAGTACCCCGGGCTGCAGCCCTGGGAAATACTCATATCCGAAGCACAGGAGCGGATGACCCTGGCCGTGCCTCCGGAGAAGCTCGAGGCCTTCATCACCCTGGCGCGCGAGATGGATGTCGAGGCGTCCGACCTCGGACAGTTCACCGACTCCGGTTATTATCACTGCCTCTATCAGGGGCAGACGGTGACCTACCTGGCCATGGAGTTCCTCCACGAAGGGTGTCCGCAACTGGTCATCCCCGCCCGCTGGGAGGCGAAAGAGCTGGCCGAGCCGAAGTTTCCGCAGCCGCTCGACATGGCGGCTACCCTGCGCCATCTGCTCGCCCGGCTCAATATCTGCTCCAAGGAGAGCGTGGTCCGCCGCTACGACCACGAGGTCCAGGCCGGAACCATTGTCAAGCCCCTGGTCGGAGCAGTCAACGACGGGCCGGCGGATGCCGCCGTG
>DASPGW010000117.1 GCA_035620395.1 Desulfuromonadales bacterium
GAGGATTTTCAGGCCGTCACCGGCAAAGGGGTTACCGGCCGGGTGGACCAACGCAAGGTGGCTTTCGGCAATCCGTCCTTATTGCAGGATCTGGGAATTGCCAGCGACGCCCTGCTGGACCGGGCAGAAAAGATGCGCGGCGAAGGGCAAACGGTAATGTTCGCTGCGGTCGATGGAAAACCTGCCGGCCTGCTGGGAGTCGCCGACCCGATCAAGGAGACCACCCCCGCGGCCATTCGCGAGTTGCACGCCGAGGGACTGCGCCTGGCCATGCTGACCGGCGACAGCCGCACGACGGCGCAGGCCGTCGCCGGCAAGCTCGGTTTGGATGAGGTGGAAGCGGAGGTGCTCCCCGAGCGCAAGGCTGAAGTCGTGAAAAAATTCCAGCAGGAAGGGCGCAAGGTGGCGATGGCCGGCGATGGCATCAACGACGCGCCGGCGCTCGCTCAGGCCGACGTCGGTATCGCCATGGGGACGGGCACCGATGTGGCCATGAAGAGTGCCGGTGTTACCCTGATGCAAGGCGATCTGCGCGGGATTCTCAAGGCGCGCAGACTGAGCGAGGCGACCATGCGCAATATCAAGCAAAACCTCTTTTTCGCCTTCGTCTACAACGCCCTGGGGGTGCCGATTGCGGCCGGGGTGCTTTACCCTTATTTCGGCATTCTCCTTAGCCCGATGATCGCTGCTGCAGCCATGAGCTTCAGTTCGGTATCGGTGGTGGCAAACGCGCTGCGCCTGCGGAAGACCAAGTTTTAGCAGAGCCTGGGTCGGACTACTTGGAACCCTCCGGCTTTGCCAGGTGGCCGAACTTCTTCTCCATCCCCTTGAGAATCTCCTGATCGCTGGCCCCCAGGTTCTTCCAGAGAAAGGCGAGCATCGCCTGGCCGTAACAGATGTTGCAGCTAGCAGCATGGTCATCGAACTTGCCCCCCGCCTTCCCCTTTTTCCAGAAGCAGTGCAGCAGGCTCTTGTGTCCCATGGCGTCGCAGAAGCAGTAGCAGGGAATCCCCTGCTCTTTGACGGCGATGTCGGGATTGCCTAGCAGTTCCGGTTCCTTCACCGCGATCTTGTAGCCGACCTCCACCGACTCGCTGGTAAAGACATAGGAGGGGAATTTCCAGGCGTCCCAGTCTTCGTCCGGGTACTTCTTATCCAGCAGGGCGGCGGACTCCCGGGTCAGATCGGCCATCTTCAGGCCGGCGATGCGGTCGAACTCCTGCTGCTGTTTTTCGTCCATGCCGGCGGCCGCAAGAGGAACGAGCAGGCACGCGAAGAGCGTGAGCAGGGTGAACATCCTGAGGTAATGACGCATGGTTGTGTCTCCTTTGCTGAGTAGTTCAAAAAGGGATCTGCAGTTGCCAATTGCTTGTCCGGAACCATTGGCCGACGATGATAAAGGCGATCTGGCTCAGCAGGATGGCGAGAAAGACGAGGTTGAGCCATCGTCGCTCCCTAGCGAACCAGCGCCCTCCTGCGGCGCGACTGCGGTCGAATTGCGGCGCCAGCAGCAGAAAGAGGGCGATCAGCGTCGGTGCAGCCACTCCGCCAAGAAAAGCGGAGTGGCTGACCATCTCCTGGACGCCGACGAAATACCAAG
The DNA here is from genome assembly GCA_035620395.1 of Desulfuromonadales bacterium. Classification (NCBI taxonomy): domain Bacteria; kingdom Pseudomonadati; phylum Thermodesulfobacteriota; class Desulfuromonadia; order Desulfuromonadales; species Desulfuromonadales bacterium. Next base: position 1,601 of record DASPGW010000117.1, read on the forward strand.
GTGCCCGGGCCGGATTGGGAGGGTGCAGGGGATCGGCTCGCTCATAGATCGGGGCGTCGATGCAAAGCGACAGCGCCAGAAGGATGGCCAAAGTGAGCAGGGCTACCGCGCCCTCGGCCCGGTAGAGCCAGGGAGCCGCCGGCAACTTATCGTCCGGCTCCCCGGCGGCAGCGGCCAGGCCGCCGTCCTTTCGGATGCACCACAGGTGCAGAGAGCCGAGAACCAGGAAGGCAAGGGGGATCGCGCCTGCGTGCAGGGCGAAGGCGCGCGGCAAAGTGTCAGGACCGATCTCTTCGCCGCCGAGGAGGAAGGTTTGCAGCGCATGGCCGATGACCGGGTAATAGCCGACCAGGCTGGCGCCGACCTTGATCGCCCAGTAGGAGATCTGATCCCAGGGCAGCAGGTAGCCGGTGAAGTTGGCGGCAAGGATGAGCAGTAGCAGCACCAAGCCGTATAACCAATTCAAACCCCGCCGCCGGTAACTCCCCGTAAGAAAGACCCGGGCGAGGTGCAGTACGGCCAAGATCACCAATGCGTTGGCTGCCAGGAAGTGCAGGTTGCGCACCAGGGCGCCGAAATGCAAGGTGGTAGTGATATGCAGGATGCGCTCGTACGCCTCCTGCTGCTCCGGCACGTAGTAGAGAAAGAGGGTCAGGCCGGTGACCAGAAGAACGCCAAGGCAGGTCAGGGCGGCGATGCCGAGCCCCAGGGTGGTCAGGGGATGCAGCGCCCGGCGGCTGACCGTGGGAGCATGCAGGTGATCGAAGAAATTCCGCTTCGTCCGTACCATCCTCAGCTCCTCCCCTGTTCAGCAGCCAAGTCGAGCCAGTCGGGTTCCGGCCGCTTGCCGGCTGTGTGAATCCAGAGCCGTCCCTCACGGGCGCGAACGGCATGCCAGGGCAGGGGGCGGCTGGCCGGTCCGGACCAGACCTCGCCCGTCGGTCCGAACTGGCTGCCGTGACAGGGGCAGAAAAATCCTTGGTCGACGGCATTGAGCAGACAGCCTAGATGAGTGCACTCCAGGCTGAGGACCGCGAGCCGACTCCCCCGGCGAATGACGGCCACCTTCTTTTCCGGGAAAGGGGCGGCGCCGTCGGCCGGCAGCAGATCGAGGGGGGCGAGGTCCGTCCAGTGGGCGGCGGAGAAACGACCTGCGGCCAGCCAGACGTCGAGCAGGATGCCGCCCAGGGCAGCCAGGGTGGTCCCGACCGTCCCGTAAAGAAAGAGGCGGCGGAGCCATTCGCGGCGGTTCATCGTCGCACGATCGGTCATTCCATTCCCCCCGAGAATGTGCGCACCTTTTCCACCATTGCCCACAACTCCTCGCTCTTCAGTGCTTGGCGGAAAACCGGCATGGCCGTGCCGGGGATGCCGTCGGCGATGGCCCGGGCAATCCGATCGTCGGCGAGTGCAGCAAAGTAGGGGCGGTTGGTCAGGTTGCGCGGCCGCGGCAGATGCTGCAGGTGCTCGGGCCCGGTGCCGGTGCCGGCGATGCCGTGGCAGCGCAGGCAGAGTTTGTCGTAAATCATGTCGGCCTTCGCCGCCGGTTGCGTCGCAGACGCCCGGGCGGGCAATGGCTGCAGTTCGGCCTTGTCGTGGCGCGCCACGTCGATGAATGCGCTGAAAAGTAGGTCGAGAAGACGTTCCCGGCTCTCCGGCTCCAGCAATCGGCCGTAAGGGGGCATGGATGTGCCGGGGATGCCCTTCTCGATGTTTCTGGCGAGGCGGTCGTCGTCGAGGCGGCGGAAAAACTCGGAGTTTTCCTTGAAGGCCCGGGGAAAGCCGGCGAGGTTGGGCTGGATGGGCCCGTGGCCGTCACCGGAAGCGGCATGGCAGCGCTGGCAGAGGGCCATATAGAGGTGTTTGGCGAGAGGGTCTGTCACAGCGCCATGATCGCTATGGCCGTTCTCTTCCTCGGTGGCATGCAGCAAGACCGGGCCGATCGCCTCGGTCGTCAGCATCTGCAGCAACTGGCCCCGCTCTGCTTCACTCAGGAGGATCGTCGGCATGACGGCGCCGGGGATGAGCCGGGCCGGGTTGGCGAGGAACGCACTGAGGAAATCGGCGCTGCGCTGGGCGCCGATATAGGTCAGGTCCGGTGCGATGCGCCCGTCCTCCTCACCGAACTGATGGCAGGCCAGACACCTCTTGCGCTGCAGGATTGCTTCGTCGGCGGCGGTGGGCAACTGCGGCAGGGTAACCCGGCCGCCCTGCACCTGCATAGGGGTGGCGTACAGGGGATCTTTGACCCGGCTTTTCAGAAAATAGCTGAGTTGTGCAACCTGCCCGCCGGAGAGGGGAAATCGCGGCATGATCGAGTTCGCCGGCTCCTTCTTTGGCTCACGGATCGACTCCTCTAGCTGTGCGAGCCCCAGATAAGAGCCGACGGCGCTCAAGTCTGGTCCAAAGCGCCCTCCCTGGCCCAGACCGGCGACATGGTGACAGGTGTCGCAGGCCTTTTCCAGAAAGATCCGATACCCACGCCAAGCTGGCTCAGCCCCGGGGAGAGGCCCAAGCTCGTGGCAGCGGTAGCAGTTTGCCTGCAGTTCCTTTCCCTTCAGCACGGTGCGTGCCCCCAACCCGGGGAGACCGTGGGATATTTGTGCGTCCAGCGCCATTCCTTCGCCGAGGTGACAGCCGGTGCAGCCGAGCTTTTCCGCCGAGTGGGGAGCGATGTCCGGATGACCGTGGTGAGCGTGCTTCCCGGCCGCAACCGCCAGGCCGCCGCCGGGGTGACAGGTGGTGCAGTGCTCCCGCTGCGGCCGGCCGCCGAGGTTGACGGTGATGTCGGCGATCAGTCCGTGGTGATGGTGAGGGTCTCTCTCCCAGCCGAAATAAAGTACGGCCAGGGCGGAGAGGCAAGCCAGCAGGGCCGCCACCGTCAGCAGGCGGTTGATCCAGAAGGGAGGTTTTTGGGCTTTATCGCTCACGCCGAAACTCCGAGATGGTTGCTGCGCAACTTTCACGAGCTGTGCCAAGGGAATTACTGCCAAGTGTAGCCAGTTCTTGGGGCTTTGACCATTCAGTTTCTTCAGGGTTAGCCAGAGGATCGTTCTGTACAGATTGGACAAGCTGATGGGCTCCAGCCGAGCTGGCATGGAACATGCTAAAATAACAGAAAGCTTAATAGATTTCTGGAAAGGAGGTGAAGCAGATGAAACATACCCTGTCCATACTGCTGGCCATGCTGTTCACCCTGTCGCTTGCAGCCTGTGCGACGCCGGCACACAAGCATTCCTACCAGTCAGTCAAGTGCCCATCCTGCGGATATCAATTCGATAGTCCGGCCGAAAAATAGGGTGGCGACCAAGCAGTCTCATGCGCAAGGGCTGGCTTTCGGCTACCCTTGCGCATTGTCATTATAGGGCCGAAGTGTTGGGGGCTGTGCCGAGGTTGTTCAAACTGAGGAATCCGGGGAGCCCCTAATTTTCCTAATGGCTCAAGAGGATGGCGGATATTCTTTTCTCCATTGTAGAATATTCATCATTGCGGGGGCGGGCAACCAGGAGGCAAAGTTGGTAGGACAGTAGGGGGCTGTCTGACAAGTCACTACTGGCAGGACAATTTTAGCCGTTCGAAATTGCCGTCACTTTTACGACACCTTCCAAGGGCCATTCTGATCGCCAGATTAAGTGGCCCTTTCGTCGGCCAGGAGTTAGCGACGGAAAGAACGGTTGCGACTTACGATAGCTTGAGTTAATGTGTTCATGTCGGGCAGGCCCCACCCCCCTCCGGGGCCAATGCGGGAAGAAATTGCGGACGGTGTCCGCAGGTTGCCCCGCCCCGGTGTTTTCTTGTGTCCTGATGACATGTAGTATACTCAGGTCCTGCTGGTCCCCCTAATTGCGTGCCCATCCCCTTTCAATGAAAAACCACCCAGTTCCTTCTTGCCTGTCCTTACCCTGGCGCGCGCTGGCAATGGCGCTGTTCTGCATCCTGGTCTGGGGGCTGTCTTATCCGGTCACCCGGGCTGCGGTGCAGGAGATCCCGCCTCTGTCCTTGGCCTTTGCCCGATTTTCCCTGGCCGCCTGCCTGGTCTGGCCCCTTACCCGTAAGTTCCCGAAACGGATTGACCGTCAGGACCGGTTTTCGATCTGCTGTTTGGGCATTGCCGGCGTATCCCTTTACTTTGGCTTTGAAAACTATGGTCTCAAATACACAACGGCCTCCCACGCTGCCCTGATCATCGCCACAATACCCCTTTTCACGGAAATGGTCGTGGCGATTCGCAGCCGTCGCCGACCGGCTACGCGTGTGTGGCTCGGGTCCTTCGTCGCACTTGGGGGAGTGGCGGTGCTGATCGGCCCGGGGGAGGGCGGAGCGACCCTGCTCGGCGACGTGCTGATGTTCGGTGCCGTCGCCGCCTGGGTCTGGTATTCCTTCCTGGTGGAGCGTCTGGCAGGACGCTACCCGAACCTGCAGCTTACCCAGGCCATTCTGGTGGTCGGAACCGTCAGCTTTTTCCCCGGCGCCGTTGCTGAAATGATGCTTACCCCCATCCCCTGGCCTTCTTCGGCAGCCTTGGGAGGCGTGGTATTTCTCGGTGTGTTCTGCTCGGCCCTCGGCTATCATCTCTGGAATCAGGCGATTCCTGCGCTGGGTGTTTCAGCGACCAACAACCTTCTCTATGTACTTCCTCTGGTCGGGGTTTCGGGTGGCATTGTGATGCTTGGCGAACCCCTCAGTGCCGGGGTGGTTGTCGGTGGCTCGATGGTACTTGGTGGCGTTTGTCTTGCCAGTCGGCTGGAGAAGACGGCTTCCGCTTCAGGCAGGTCGACAGGGAAGGATGCCCCACCCTGACTTGGTTCTGTGAAGCTCTGGGGGGGCAGGAACCATCGACTTTGGTAATTCACCCACCTCAGTTTGGCAGGGGGAATTCTGAGGCGTCAGCTTGGATGGGCCTTTTTCGTAATGCGGGATATTGGGAGCACTTTCCGCGCGATTATGGCGTGCTTGCCGATCCTGGAGCGGTACAAAATCATGCTGATACTTGCGCCATTGTGTTAGGTACGCCGTACTGACAACAATGGCATTCGGATCGACTAGGTGCCTCTGACTTTTTTGGTTATATATCCATGACAGGACTGCTGTGTGTTGGTTGATGTGCGTTATCTAATTGTGCAGACGGAAAACCCGTTGTATTATTGACGGCAACCATCAGCACGGTCCAGCACTTGATGCAGGAGGCATACAATGTTAAAAAATGTCAGTTTTTTGGGGTTGGGTACGGTCGGCAAACATATGGCCACCAACCTGCTCAAAGGGAACTACAATCTGACCATCTACGATTCGGACCCAACGGTTGTAGCAGAACTGGTCAAACTGGGCGCCAAGAGGGCCGGCTCGCCGCGCGAGGCGGTCAAGGGCGCTGACGCGGTGATTCACATCCGCCCCGAGAAGGAACGACTACGCCCGGACATTTACGGCCCCGACGGCATCTTCGCCGGTATCGACCCCGGCACAATCCTGATCGATATGGGTACACATTCCCTAGAGAGTACAATCGAAATTGCCGAGGAGGCCGCCAAGCACCGAGTCAGGTTCCTCGACGCGCCGGTCTGGGGTACTAAGGAACATGCCGCCAACGGTATGCTCACCATCCTGGTCGGGGGTGACCAGACCCTGCTGGCAAGCTGCCGCGAGCTCTTCTCCTACTTCGGTTTGAGCATCATCCACGTTGGTGGCATCGGCGACGGTACGCGTATGAAATTCATAGTCAACCTGGTCCAGGCCCAATTAATGGAGGCCCTCGCTGAATCGGTCGTGTTCGGCGAGAAGCTTGGCTTCAGCATTGACAAAATTCTCGAAGTCTTCAATTCCGGCGGGGTCGCCTCTCCACTCTTCCACACCAGCGGCCGCACCATCGCACGCGGCGACTTCACCCGCAACCTGGCGCTCAAGTACGTGCACGAACATCTTGAGTTGGTGCTTGAGCAGGCTAAAAAGCTCGGGCTCGACCTGCCAGCCGGAAAAGTGGCCTGCCAAAGCTATGCGCAGGCGGTCAAGGACGGGCGTGGCGAAGAAGACTTCTCGGCGGTGGTCAAGGTGCTGCGAAAGTAGCGGTTAACAAACATGAAATAACAGGGGCGCCGGTGGTTATGTACGCCCCTGTTTCTTTTTCTTTCCTCCATCAGACATTGGAACGGCCCGCCCCGAAAACGGAGTGGGCCGTTCTTGCTTTGCAGGAATTGTCGCCGGTCGGAATCCTTTGAGGTGACTCCCTTTTGGCTCTATCATCGAAAATGTACAACTTTTCAGACATTCGGTCAGCAGGCTATTGACCACCATGTCACCGGGTCGAGTCCGGCGCTGGGATCCCGGCTTTTTTGTTTTGGGGTATGCGCTTGGCCCCACTGCTCCCAAGATGTTGATTTTGTGGCCTACGGAGGTTCGATGGCATTTTCACAAGGGATGTCGACGGCCCGTAGCCACCCCCGCTCTACAGGGCAGGCATCTCCCCTATGCGGCGCTTCGCGTCCCAGACTCACTTCCGTGAAACGGCTGCCGCCATTCCCATGCCGGTCCTGAGGTCCTAGGGTGGAGGTAATGTCTATAAAATTTTACAATAAAGGGCTCTATGTTAACTTTTATTATCATTAAAGTCAGATGGTCGCTTTTCGAAGATCCCTGGGGCGACGAGGAGCGCCCGCAAGAATTAATGTAAATAAAAATTGACATTTTTACGGTTTGTTGTTATTTTTTATTATCGTTATGCCAAAGAAAACAACACACATTTATCCCGGCTCGAAACGGGAACTGGAAGCCCTCGGACAGCGGCTCCGGGAAGCGCGACTGCGCCGACGGTTTTCCGTGGAAACAGTCTGCCTCAGGACCGACATTTCACGGCCGACGCTCTACAAGGTGGAAAAGGGTGACCCGTCCGTCGCCTTGGGCATCTACGTGCAGGTCCTGCGCGTACTGGGGCTGGTCGACGATTTGTCCCTGGTGGCCAAGGAGGACGCTGTCGGTCGGCGCCTTCAGGACGAGTCACTGCCTCTGCGGCGGCGTGCCCCGCGCCGTAAGGGCACAACAGGCAACGACAATGACTAG
>DASPGW010000118.1 GCA_035620395.1 Desulfuromonadales bacterium
GGTTCCGGGCGGTCTGTTCCAGTTCCCGGACGGTCTGTTCGGTCAGCATCAGGCAGCTACTCCCATCTGTTTTTTCGAATCCCGCAGGGCAAAGAGGCCGATCGCCTCCTGGGTCGTTGTCATGCTTTCTTCTCCTCGTCATCCCCCATCAGGTAGGAGAGGATAATCTCGTCGAGATTGCCTTCGTGAACCGTCGGCCGCTGTACGCGGCCGGCAACCGGCGCCGGTTCGGGCATGGGTTTGGATTGCGGCTCGGACCGTGCTGGGGGCGAGGGTGGCGGGACGACGGCCGCGGGAGCGGCTGCCGGGGCGGCGGCAGGCCGTTGGCCGGCGATGATTTCGTCGAATTCGCCGCCCTTGAGCCGGCTCAGCATTTCCCGATGCTGTTCCTTCATCAGCTCTTCGACCACCTGCTCCAGCCGGTCAACCTTGGTGATGTCGGCGTAGGAAGTCTTCTTCGAAGCCAGGATCGTCCCCCCCCGATAGAGCAGGGTGATGATATGGGGACTCTTCAAACCACTGTCCTCGGTCTGGACGTGGAAAAGTTCACCCCTGTAACGGAAGTTGTGGTTGAAGCCGACGACCATGCCACGCTCGCAAAAAGAGTAGTGAAACGGGACTATTGTTAACACAGTCCGCGAAATGGCGCAATATGAAAGGATAGATAAGGCAAAAGGCGAAAGGTAAAAGGTTTTCCCCTTCGCTTTTAAGCTTTCGCCTTCTGCCCGGGACCCAGCAGTTCCTTGACCTTCGCCACCGCTTCCAGAGCGTCGGCCGCATAGAGGTCGGCGCCGATGGAATCGGCATACTCCTGGGTGACCACCGCCCCGCCCACCATGGTGAAGACCTTGATTCCGGCCTCGCGAAGCTGGGCGATGGTGATCTGCATCTGGTTGAGGGTGGTGGTCATCAGGGCGGAGAGACCGACGGCGTCGACCTGAAGCGCTCGCGCCTCGTCGATGATACGCCGGGCAGGGACGTTTTTCCCCAGGTCGGTCACCTCGAAGCCGTGGTTCTCCAGCAGGGTGCAGACGATGTTCTTGCCGATATCGTGGATGTCTCCCTCGACGGTCGCCATGAGTATCTTCCCCAGGCTTGCCGCCCGCTCGCCCGACATCTCGGCCTTGAGCCGGGCGAAGGCGGCCTGCATGGTTTCGGCGGAGAGCATCACCTGGGGGAGAAAGACCTGGTTTCTGCCGAAGCGCCGACCCACCTCTTCGAGGCCGGGCAACAGCCCTTCGTTGCTGATCGCCAGCGGCGAGAGTCCCTCGGCCAGGGCCGCCTCGACCAGGGGAACGATCCCTTCCCGGTCCCCTTCGATGATGGCGGCGGCCAGACGCTCGCGAATGCCGACTTCCCTCCCCGTTTCGGCAGCCGGAACGGCGGGCGGAGATAGGGCGGCGGCGTAGCAGGAGATGTACTCTTCGGCCCGCTCGTCATGCCCCAGCAGCACCATGGCCGCCCGGTAGGCATCCATCATCTTCTCTTCCCTGGGATTGATGATCGCCGCATCGAGACCGGCGGCAAGCGCCATGGCGAAAAAGGTGGCCGAAAGGACCGGACGGCAGGGAAGGCCGAAGGAGATGTTGCTCACCCCGAGGACGGTGGCCAGCCCTAGTTCGCCCTTCACCGCCTGCACCGCCCGCAGCGTCTCCATGGCGCGCTTCTGTTCGGCCGAGACAGTGAGGGTCAGGCAGTCGATGACCAGATCCTGCGGTGGCAGACCGACAGCAGTCGCCGCCGCCAGTATCCTGCGCGCCACCGCCAGGCGGCCCTCGGCGGTCTCCGGAATGCCCGAATTATCCAGGGCCAGGCCAATGACGGCGGCGCCGTACTTGCGGGCCAGCGGCAGAATGGCTTTGAGGCTCTTCTCCTCACCGGAGACGGAGTTGATCAGCACCTTGCCATCGGCGGCCTTGAGGCCGCGCTCCAGGGCCGCTGGATCGGAGGAGTCGAGGACCAGCGGCAGCGAGGAGACCCCGGTGACGGCAAAGACCGCTCGCTCCAGGGCCGCCGGCTCGTCGACCCCCGGCACGCCGCAGTTGACGTCGAGCAGGCTGGCGCCGAGCGCCGCCTGCTCCTGCGCCTCGCGGCGGATGTAAGCGGTCTTCCCCTCCCGCAATTCCTGGCTGTAGAGCTTTTTGCCGGTCGGGTTGATGCGCTCGCCGATAATCGCACAGGGTGCCCCGCCCCCCAGGGGAACAGCAGCGGTGCGGCTGGAGAGATAGCCGCGCCGGGGCGGCGGCGTCCAGGCCTGGGACTTGCCGTCGAGCGCCGTCCGGATGGCGCCGATGTGGGCAGGGGTCGTACCGCAACAGCCGCCGATGACCCGCACCCCGAGGGCGATCATCCGGTCATGATAGGCGGTCATCTCCTCGGGAGTGCCAGGGAAGACCGTGCGCCCGTCGACCAGCGTCGGCAGCCCGGCGTTGGCCTGGGATATCAGCGGGCGAGGCGTCACCGACCGCATCTTCTCGAGAATGGCGAAGATGCCGTCCACCCCCAGTCCGCAATTCGAACCGATCACATCGACGCCGAGGGCGTCGAGAGTCACCGCCGCCGCCTCGGGCGGGGTGCCGAGGACCGAACGGCCACCGTCGTCGAAGGTCATCAGAGCCATCACCGGCAGATCGGAGAATTCCCGGCAGGCGATCGCGGCGGCGCGCAGTTCGCGAATGTCGAGAAAGGTTTCGAGGGTGACGAGATCGGCCCCGGCGGCGGCAAAAGCGCTCACCTGCTCACCGAAAATCTCGACCATTTCATCGAAACCGGCGTCTCCCACCGGTTCGAGAAAGCGGCCGGTCGGGCCAATGGAGGCCGCCACGAAACGCCCGGCTCCCGCCGCCCGGCGGGCAATTTCCACTCCGCGGGCATTGATTTCGGCTACCCGGTCTTCGAGCCGGTAGTGGGCCAGCTTGACCCGGCTGCCGCCGAAGGTGTTGGTGACGATGATGTCGGCGCCGACGTCGGCATATTCCCGGTGTACGCCCGCCACCACCTCGGGGGCGTTCAGGTTCATCTCCTCCGGACAGCCGCCGGGCTGCAGGCCACGTTCCTGGAGCATGGTTCCCATGGCGCCGTCGAGCACCAGCACCCGCTGCCGCAGGGCTTCTCTGAATGCATTCATTGTGAATTCCTCCCCGGCTCTGCAGCCGGTTTCCCCTCGGGGGCCACCGGCGTCTGCGCTGCCGTTGCCGAACCTTCGGGAGGGTGGGTAAAGCTGAAATCGGCCTTGACCGGCTCGCGCAGGTCGACGTGCCCTTTCAGGGTTTCGACCGGTTCTCCCTCCACCAGAATACGCACCTGGCGGAGATGGGGGAAGTTTTCGGCCAGCGTGTCGGCGAGGCTGTATATGGTCAGCAGTTCGGAAACACTGCCGCCGGGATGCCCACTCACCAGATCGCGGCTGAAATCGATGGTGGCGGTCCCGTCACTTGCAGTGACACCGCGGACCTGTGCATGCGAAGGGAGAACGGCAACCAGGTCGGTGAGGGGGCCGTCCACCAGGGACTGGACGGTTGCCCGGAGGCAATCGGCTTCGGTCAGACAGTCCTCGATCTGGCGGGCCTCGGCGACCAGAAAGCTGCCGTCGGGACTGCCGAAATACAGTACCACCTCGCGCAACTGCTTCGGCTCCGAGACGACCGTCGCCGGCTCCGGTCCCGAGGGCGGCGTTGAGAGGTACTTGCGGGCGACGAGAAGACCGAAGGTCAGCAGGATGAACAGGAAGGCCAGCAGGACGAGGCGGCCACGCCAGGATTTGCCTTTCATAACGGAAATCCCTCTAGAATGGATGTTGCCAAGGAAACAAAGCAGACATCAGGACACAGGGACGGGCGCCGCATACTCGACGGGAACAGCTGCCTAGTCCAGCTCAACCTGTTCCACCCCCTGCAGGGCGGCGCCGAGAAAGGCGCCGCCGACCCGCTCGAAGCGGGTGGGCACATCGGTGACGAAGAATCGTGGGGCGCCCGGCGGGCTGCAACGGGAGAGTTGTCGGGCCGCGAGCAGCGCCGCCACCACGCGGGCGGTTTCTTCCGCCGAGTCAACCAGCTCAACCCCGTCACCGAGAACCTGGTGCAGGGTTGCCTTGAGGAGAGGATAATGGGTGCAGCCGAGAACCAGGGTGTCGATTCCGTGTTCCTGCAGGGGCGCCAGATATTCGGCGGCCGCGAGCCGGGCAACGGGATGGCTCGCCCACCCCTCTTCGGCCAGCGGCACGAACAGCGGGCAGGGCGCAGTGAAGACTTCGACCCCGGGGTCGTGGGCGTGGATGGCCCGGGTGTAGGCGCCGCTCTTCACCGTTCCCTCGGTGCCGATGACTCCGACCCGGCGGTTGCCGGTGAGCTGGAGCGCCCGGCGGGCACCGGGTTCGATGACGCCGATGACCGGCAGACTGAAGCGCTCCTCCAGCGCCGGCAGGGCCACCGAAGAAGCGGTGTTGCAGGCCACAACCAGCATCTTCACTCCCTGCTCGACCAGGAACGCGGAGGCCTCCATGGCATAGCGCAGGACCGTTCGCGGGCTCTTGGTCCCGTAGGGGACCCGCGCCGTATCCCCGAGATAGATGAGTTGTTCGCCGGGCAGCAGGCGCAGGAGTTCCTTGAAAACGGTCAGCCCGCCGACTCCCGAATCGAACACTCCGATGGCACGTTCAGACACGACTTTTCTCTTTTCAGGCTGATGACAACAGGGGAGCATTTAAGAGCAAGCGGGCGGAAATGTCAAGGAAAATGCCTGTTTTTAAGCTTTGCCTTTGGGGAAAAACCTGCTATGTTCTAGCGATTGATGGACCAGGAATGTCATCGATCCAGCGGAGGATTGCAGCGGCGATGGAGTATATCTCTCTCATCGATTTTCTACAGCATTTTGAAACCACCCGGGTGATCGCCTTCCTCAAGGAGATGAACGCCGGGGAGTTGATCCACAACCCGGTTTTCCTGGGCATAACCGCGGCGCTGGCGCTGCTCGCCCTGTTCATGAAGTGGCGGGTGCTGCTGGCGACGATCGTGAGCGTCACCGGCTTTGTCGGTCTGATTTCCTATACCCTGCAACAGGAAACATCGCTGACGGCCATGACCGACAATACGCTGATCGTCTTCGTTATCGGCGGGGTGGCCATCGTCTCTGTCGTCATCTACCTGCTCTTCATCAAAACGGACTGATTCCTTTTGCATGCTTCATCCCGGCAGTTGCCCATGGTCGGATTCACCACCACCATCCCTCTCGAGGTCCTGATCGCCGCTGAACGGCGGCCCGTCGACCTCAACAACATCTTCATCACCGATCCCGACCCCCAGGGGCTTATCGAGGATGCCGAGGTGGCGGGGTTTCCCCGCAACATCTGCGGCTGGATCAAGGGGCTTTACGGCGTCGTCCGGCGGCACGACATCAAGGAGATTGTGGCGGTCACCGAAGGGGACTGCTCGAACACCAAGGCGCTGATGGAGGTGCTGACCCTGCAGGGGGTGACCACCGTTCCCTTTGCCTACCCTTTTGACCGCTCGGCCGAGACCCTGACCCACGAGATCGACAAACTGGCCCGCCACTTCGGCGTCACTTTGCACCAGTGCGAAGCGGCCAGGGTGCGCCTGGAACGGGTGCGCGGCAAGGTGCACGAGATCGACCGGCTGAACTGGCAGGAGGACCGGGTGAGCGGAAGTGAAAGCCACACCTTCCAGGTCTGCACCTCGGACATGAACGGCGACGTCGATGCTTTCGAGGCCGAGGTCGACACCTTCCTGGCCGAGGCCGGCCGGCGGCAGCCGCTTCGCCAGAGTTTGCGACTGGCCTACATCGGTGTGCCGCCGATCTTCGCCGATCTCTATGAAACCCTCGAAGGGATGGGCGCCCGGGTCGTCTTCAACGAAACCCAGCGCCAGTTCTCCATGCCCTACCCCGTCGACTCCCTGGTTGAGCAGTACCGGCGCTATACCTACCCCTACGACATCTTCACCCGCCTGGCCGACATCGAGACCGAGATCGCCCGGCGCCGGGTCGACGGCGTCATTCATTACGTTCAGGCCTTCTGCTTCCGGCAGATCGAGGATCTGATCGTCCGCCAGCGCCTCAAGACGCCGATCCTCACCCTGGAAGGGGACCGCCCCGGCCTACTGGATGCCCGCACCCGCATCCGCCTCGAAGGGTTCATTGAGATGCTCAAGGCGAGGAAACCGTGACCGGACTCGGCATCGACCTCGGCAGTCGGCAGGCCAAGTTCGCCCTCCTCGACGGCCACAAGATTGTCTGGTTGAAGGTCTTCGACACCATCCCCTTCTACAAGCTCTACGGCGGCATGCGCGGCGGCAAACTGACCCTCGACTTCGACGCCATGGGGCTGCTCGCCGCCGAGGAGCGCCGGGCGGCGGCCCTGGTGGCAACCGGCTACGGACGCAACACCATCGACCTGGAGGGTGCCCGGGTCGTTCCGGAAATCCAGGCGCATGTGGCCGGGGCCCGCTTCCAGACCGACCTCGACACCTTCACCCTGCTCGACATGGGCGGGCAGGACTCCAAGGTCGCGCGCCTGGAAAACGGGATTCTCGTCGACTTCGTCATGAACGACAAATGCGCCGCCTCCTCCGGGCGGTACCTGGAGAACATGGCCAAGGTGCTCGACATCTCGCTGGAGGATCTCTCGCGCCACTACCGCGATCCGGTCCCCCTCGACGCAACCTGCGGCATCTTCGGCGAAAGCGAACTGATCGGCAAGATCATCGAGGGGCACTCCCTCGAGCGGCTCTGCGCCGGTGTAAACAACACACTGATCAAGCGAGTGGCACCGATGCTGCGGCGCTTCCCCACCGACACCATCGTTCTGACCGGCGGCGTGGCAAAGAGCCCTGCCTTCAAGGAACTCTTGCAAGAGGCGAGCGGGGCGGATATCATCGTCCCCAAGCATCCTCAGCACAACGGCGCGATCGGCTGCGCGGTGCTGGCCGGCCGGTAATCCATCGGGAAAGGTAAACCATGGCTCTCAAAAAACGTGACTGGATTTTCATTGCCATCATTGCCGCCGTCTTCGGCATCTTTATCGCCATCTCCGGCGAGGAGAAAACCACGAGGGTGCCGCTCGATGAGGCACACCGGCCGTTCTACGACATGATCGATTCGGGCCAGAAAAAGATCGACGTCGACCCTCATTGCGCCGACTGCCATGACGGGGTAAAAATCCCCTTCCCGGCCAACCACCCGGCCAAACCGGGAAGCGCCCCCATGCGCTGCCTCTTCTGCCACAAGCTGCAGGGGCATTAGGCCAAGTCGCCCCGTGGCTTCGGTTCCAACGATCGATCTGTCGGCGGCCTGCGCCTCCCTGGCCGCCGACATCTGCCGGCGCGTCCCGGAACTGGGGCACATCGATCCGCAGCGTCTCCTCGTCTGCCTCTCCCGTTCGCGCGCCGACGGCAGCCACGGCGTCTATGCCCGCATCGCCCCGCTGCGTTTCGCCGCCGGCGCGACCGAGCATAGCCGGCGGCGCGGCCGCTACCTTGAAACCTTCCGCCTCCCTTCCCTCAGCCACGAGGGGCGGGAGATCCTCTACCTGATCTACCTGATGGTGCCGCGCTTCCTGCGTCTCGGCCGCGAGCAGAAACTCGCTACCGTCATCCATGAGCTCTACCACATCGCCGAAGCGTGCAATGGCGACCTGCGCCGCTTTCCCGGACGCAACTTTGCCCACGGCTCATCGCGCAACGGCTACAACCGGATCATCGCCCGCCTGCAGGAACAGTATCTCGCGCAAGGCCCCGACCCGCAGCTGCTCGACTGCCTGAACCTGGACGAAGAGGGCTGGCGCCACAGCCATTTCCGCCTGACCGGTCTTAACGTCCCTCTCCCCCGCGCCCGCCTGGTGGCCCGCCAGCGACTCTGACGGCGGCGCCGCCCCTTTTACCATTCCCTTGCCGGCCAAAGGAAAACCCGCCGATCCAGACAAGGGAACGGCGGGTTCGAGCTGCTCTCGCGAAAAACTCTGCAACAAACGGTCAGGGGCTCCGCAGCCGTTTTTTCAGCAGCAATCCGGCCAGCCCGGAAAGGAGCAGAGTCAGCCCCCCCCCGACGAGACCGGCGATCGAAGCTCCCGCTTCGGCAACGGCCGGTTCCTGTTCGACCTCCGGCGTCCCGAAGCTGTAATCGGGAAACACCGATGTGCGTGCCTGCAGGCCGGCCAACACGGAGTGGAGTCGCCCTTCTTGCCCGGCAAGCTCCGCGCTCCCGGTCACCCGGGAGACCGCCCATTCCAGGCCATCGGGGTGTACCGAGGCGAACCAGGAGAGGCACCCCGCCGTCAGCACGGTCACCACCGCCAGCGCCGCCAGCACCCCCCGCCATGAGCCTGATCCGCCCGGGCGTCCAGCCGCTGCGAGGACTTCGGGCCGGGCTTGCCAGACAAGGGTCACGACGGCGGCCGTTACCAGTCCCTCGACTATGCCGATAGCCAGGTGGATGGGCTGCATGAGCAGCGCAAAGGTCCCCGGTGGAAGCTCCGAGATTCCCGAGAGCGACGTTTCCAGCACCACGCCGAAGGCTCCCAACTGCAAGCCGGTGACGGCGGCCAGCAGAGAACCGACCAGGATCCGACGGCGGGCCGGGGAGCCCCCGGCTATCTTCCGGTAGATCAGCGGGTAGGCGACAAAGCAGGGCAAGGCACCGAGATTGAAAATATTGCTGCCGAGGGCCAACAGGCCGCCGTCGGCGAAGAACAGCGCCTGCACGGTCAGGACCGAGGCCATGGTGATCAGGGCGGCAGCGGGGCCCAGGAGGATAGCCAGGAGCATGCCGCCACCCAGATGCCCGCTGGAACCCGTTCCGGGAATGGTGAAATTGACCATCTGGACAGCGAAGACAAAGGCGCCCAGCACCCCCATGAGCGGCACCCTGCGATCATCGAGATCGTCCTTCACTTTTTTCGCACAGCAGGCGATGGCGCCGGCCGCTGCGGCCCACATCGCGGCGCCGACCGCCGGCGAGAGAAGGGCGTCGGCCATGTGCATCGGCTTGTACCTCCTTATGTCAACAACGGTATTTTGATTCGTGTGGTTTGCTACTTTTTTTCTATTCGTGCTACCGATGAAGTTTAGTTCCTTTGCGAGTCTTTTTCAATTGAGTAATCCACTCGCAAACAGACTTATCCGCCCCGGGTTCCTCCCGGCACAAAGTCAATCGGCCGGCAGTCAAAGTCTTATGACGGCATTCTGAACCGCAAATTGCCCTGACTATTCGGCTCACCGCGAAAAAAAATGTAAATTTGCAGGGTTACCCCCCCATGGAGAATAGCAATTCAACTGGCACCAATGTTGCTAGTCGCGTAGCACTCGCATTTTACGTCACAGGAGCAGATATGAGTCAATTCAGAAGCAATGACGGACCCGACAAGGAGCACGGTATTTTCGATTACCTGCTCTACGCCCTGGCTGGCAGCGTTCTGGCGGCCTTCAGCTTTTCCTTCCTCCTCTGGCTCCGCTTCTGATTCACCCTTCCCCGGCCTGAAACAACAAAAGCCGCGACTCACGTCGCGGCTTTCGGCATTTCTCCTGATACGCGGGATTTTCCCCCTGGCCGGCCAGGCCCGGGCTGCCATGCGTGCCAGAGCCAACCCTCAAAGGTGCCGGGTCTCGGCCGGCGGCGACTTCCAATTGTCGTTACGCCCGTCGACGTAGTTGATCGGCGCGCTGACGAGTTCATCGATATTCACGTCAGCGAGGCAATTAACGTTGACGGCGTAGGACTTGCCGCCCAGTTCCGGGGCGTCGGCCCAGCCGAAGGAGTGCACGCCGCAATGCTTGCAGAACAGGTGGTGGATTCTCTTGGCGCCGAACTGATAATCGGAGAGTTCGGTTTCGCCCGCCCGCAGCCGAAATTCGTCCGGCTTGACGAAGACGAGCCAGTTTCTCACCTTGGTGCATATCGAACAGTTGCATTTGAGAGTACCTGCGCTCAGATCGATGTCCGCTTCATAGCGGACCGCGCCACAGTGACAGCCTCCGACGTATGTTTTTTTCATGGGTGACTCTCCCTCTGGATAAGCAATCGGTTCAAACATCCAGGTTGCCAGGCTGGCACTGGCAGAGGACCAGCCGACACGGCAAGCGACCGAAGTCAGGCCTGGCATGAGCGCGTGTGACATTTTCAGCCCTTGGGAAGAGGATACTTTAGCCACTCCTCTTGTCAACCCGGGTGTCTGGCCCCCAACTACCAGCACCGACCGGCTAACATCTTGATTTATCGCTGCTATAATGGGGATATAAGCAGAGAGGAGACCACAAGGAAAGGAGACCGCCATGTTGGCCAAAGGATTGAAAGCGTTTCTCGACAAGGAACACATCCGCTACTCGACCCTCACCCACGCCCCCGCCTTCACCGCGGAGGAGATCGCCGCCTCGGCCCACATCCCCGGCAAGAACCTGGCGAAGACCGTCATGGTCAAGCTCGACGGCAAGCTGGCCATGGCCGTGCTCCCCGCCCCCGAAAAGGTCGATCTCGACCGGTTGCGGGAGGTGACCGGGGCGCGCAAGGCGATTCTCGCCGCCGAGGAGGATTTCAGGGGACGCTTCCCCGGTTACGAGATCGGCGCCATGCCCCCCTTCGGCAATCTCTACGGCATGGACGTCTTCGTCGCCGCCACCCTGGCCGAGGACACGGAGATCGCCTTCAACGCCGGCACCCATACCGACCTGGTGCTGATGCGCTACGCCGATTTCGCCCGACTGGCCCAACCGAAGGTGGTGAGTTTTTCGGTCCGGCATTAGGCAAACGGCAAAAGAGGGCAGCATGGAGACGGGCCTGCTGACGAAGCAGGCCCGTTTGCGTTGCAGACACGGAACGAGGGAATTTTCAGGGCCGGGAAGCAGCAGTCATGGGGAGTTGACCTGGTCCTGCCGCTCGTCCAGCACCCGGAATCCCGTTCGGGGGGGATAGCCTGGCCGAGGAGGTGGGCGCGCAGGGGCACAAAGGCGGCCGCCGCGTCAGCGAACGAAGTTCATATAGATTTTGGCCTCTCTCTGCGGCGGGGCAACCGTGCCTTTGCCGTTTTCGACCAGCTTCATCAGCCACGCCATGTTCCGGCCCAGCACCCGCATGATCTGTGCCCCCTCTGCATCCTGTGTCACTTCTCCCGGCCGGGCTCCATGGATCACGTTCCAGTAATTGGACGTCGGGATCAACATTTCGGAATAGCAGAGATAATTGTTCAGTTGGTCGAAGGTGGGCAGCCCCCCGGAACGCCGTACCGCGACCACCGCCGCACCGACCTTGTGGCGCAGCATGCCGCCATTGACGCCGGTCACATAGAAGGCCCGATCCAGAAAGGATTTCATGGTTCCGCCCATCGCCGCGTAGTGAACGGGAGAGCCTAAAATGATTCCATCGGCATGCTTCATTTTCTGGATCCACTCATTGACCTCATCGCCAGGCAGCACGCATTGTTCATTTTTGTTTTTGATGCACTGGCCGCAGGCGGTACAGCCTCTGACCACCTTGTTCCCGACCTGGACGATTTCCGTCTCGATTCCCTCCTTTTCCAGTTCAGCGGCCACCATGCTAATGGCATGAAAGGTGTTCCCTTCGTTTTTGGGGCTTCCATTGAATGCCAGCGCTTTCATAAATCTTTCCTCCCGTTGGGTTAATGGTTGCCAAAAGAGCTCTTTTCTTTCGCGAGCTGCCGGGCTATATTTGGCCATATGAATCAAAACGTCAATAACGGACTTATTTGTAACGTAGTATCCTGAATTAAACGTAGTTCCTATTTTGGAACTGAAAAACAAGCGGAGAGTTGACATGCAACCGAACCGGCAGCGAAGCTCATGATCTATCGGGAGAAAGCGTACAAGTGCGGCATCGACGTCACCCTGGCGGTGGTCGGCGGGAAATGGAAGGCGTCGATCCTCTGGCACCTGGCGCAGGAAACCATGCGGTTTTCCGACCTGCAGCGGCAGTTTTCCGACATCACCCGCAAAATGCTGACCCAGCAGCTGCGCGAACTGGAGGCCGACGGGCTGGTGCACCGCAAAGTATACCCCCAGGTACCGCCCAAGGTGGAGTATTCGCTGACCGAAAAGGGGAAAAGTATCTTTCCCATCCTTGAGCAGATGTGCGAATGGGGGCGGTGTTATTTGCGGGATTGACGATGTCGACATGGTGACCCTCTGCAAGCTTTCGGCCTTCACATGACTCCATCCGCTGCGCCCGCCAACCGCTCCTACACTGCCCAACTGCTGATTTGCTGCGCGGTGAGCTTCGCCTTCTTCTTCGGCTCCTACCTGCGCATACCGGTGGTTCCTCTTTACGCCACCGAGCTCGGGGCGAGCACCTCCCAGGTCGGGACGATCAACGCCGCCTTCATGCTCATGGCCGGGCTCCTTTCCATCCCCTCGGGGCTCCTCTCCGACCGCCTCGGCCGGCGGGCGGTCATCCTTGGCGGCCTGCTGGTCATCGCCGGCTCATCGTTCCTGCTCTACCTGAGCACGACGCCGGGGCAGATGGTCATCATCTACCTGCTCTTCGGCATTGGCCTGGCGGCCTTCTCTCCCTCGATGATGTCCTATGTCGCCGACATCGCCCCCCGCACCCATCTGGGGCGGGCCTACGGCTGGTACACCCTGGCGGTGAACGTCGCCATGATGCTCGGGCCGGCCGCCGGCGGCTTTCTCGCCCGCGCCTGCGGGCTGCGCCCGGTTTTTCTCGTCTCGGGAGGGCTGACCCTCGCCATGTTCTTCGTTACTCTCGCCCTCCTGCGCCCCTCTCCGCCTGTCCTCCTCGAGCCGGCGATCAAACTCGCGGTCCTCGCCGCCCTCAAGCGTCTCGGCCGCAATCGTCTCTACCTCGCCTGCCTCCTCGCCACCGCCGGCGGCTGCTTCGCCTTCGGCATGTTCTTGACCTTCGTCCCCCTCTACGTCAAGGAGTTGGGGATGAACGCCGGCCACGTCGGCCTCATCTTCGCCGCCCAGGCCACGGCCAACGGCCTTTCGCGCATTCCCTTCGGACGCCTCAGCGACCGGGTGGCCGACCGCAGCACGCTGGTCCTGACCGGGCTGGTCGGGGTGACGGCCGCCCTCACCATCTTCGGGCTCTTCTCCTCCCTGTCGCTGCTCCTGGCCTGCGCCGCGGCCCTCGGCCTCGGCATGGGCGTCGCCTTCACCGCCATCGGCGCCCTGATCGCCGACGTCGTGCCGCAGGAACTGCGCGGCCTGGCCATGGGGGGGTACAGCACCTGCATCTACCTGGCGATGATGCTGAGCTCCGCCAGCATGGGCGGGGTCATCGGCGCGGTCGGCTTCGGACGCGGCTTCATCCTGGCCGGCGTGGCCGGCGTGGCGCTAACCCTGTTGTTTCGGGGACTCTACCGGAAGGCGCGAGGGGGCATGACGGGCTGAGCCGGCAGTGCGGCATGGGCGAAGCCGGCTCAGCCGAGATCTTCCTCTACGGATTGGCAGGCACGGCGTCGCTGGGCAATAAACAACGCAAGCCCGCCCAGGATGGCCAGTGAACTCAACAACAGGCGCAGCGTGATCGGCTCTCCGAGAAACAAGACGCCTCCCGCCGCGGCGAGGACCGGGACGCTGAGCTGAACAGCCGCCGCCGTGGTCGCCAGCATACCGGTGACGGCGCTGTACCAGACGGCATAGCCGAGGCCCGAGGCCAGGGCGCCGGAGGCTATTGCATACCAGACCCCGGCGCTGTCGAGGGAAATGGGGGTGACCACCGCCACGCTCAGGCCGATGGCAAAGGGGACGGCGCGCAGAAAATTGCCGGCGGTAACGCAGGTCGGGTCGCCGGAGTTGCGACCGCGCAAGGAATAGACCCCCCAGGCCACGCCGGCGCCCAGCATGAGGATCGAGCCCTGCAGCGGCGGCGACGAGAGACCCGGCAGGAGCAGGCCCACCAATCCGGCGAAGGCGCCGGAAAGACCGACCACCTGCAGCCACCGCAAGCGTTCCCCCGACCAAAGGGCGCAGCCGATCATCGTCCCCTGGACTGCGCCGAAAAGGATCAGCGCTCCGACTCCAGCCGGCAACGTGAGGTACGCGAAAGAAAAACCGGCGGCATAGGCGAACAGGGCGGCGGCGGAGGTCCAGGTCCCGGCGACGCCGTGCGTACCGCCGCGCACCCGCACGATCAGCCCCAGCGCCAAGGCGCCCGAGAGCAGTCGCAGGGCGGTGAAACTGGCGGCATCGATGCCGGTGTGCTTCAGCGCCATGCGGCACAACAGCGAGTTGCCTGCAAAGGCGACCATCGCCAGCACGGTCAGCAGGACTATGCGGCCAGGAGAATTCGGAAGCCGACCGTTGACCGGCCGTGCGTCAGGGCTCTTGATGGGGATACTCCTTCAAAAAAGCGGCAGGACGCCTTACTTTTTGTCCCTAAGCCGACAAGAAGCAAGCCCAAAGCCTCCCCTGCCAGGGGCATTCCTGTTGAGTACGTTAGCCGATTCATGCAACTCCGGCAAGCGCCAAATCCCCGGTTGATTGACCCCGTTTTCCCTCTATCAACATGCAACCTGGCAAGCCTGACTCATGCCTTCAACTCCAGGCGTCCCCGCTGAGTCCCCTTAGCTCGCCTGCACTATTCACCACGCTTTCGGAAAAACAGGCGCCCCCCACGCCTTTGACCTGCATCAAGGCAGGGGATAGAAAAAGGTGCAATTAATGGTAACCATCCCTTCCTCACCTCTTGCCGTCCGGGCCGGGATCCGAAAGCGGGTGGGTGATGGACCTTCACCACAGGAGATCAGCATGCAACTGAATCGAATCAAGGAGTCAGGGGAGCATCCCGCCTTCAGCTCCCACCCCTCCAAGCTCTTCGTCGAGACCACCAGCCGCTGCAACCTCAACTGCTTCATGTGCGTCAAGCAGACCGCCGATGGCGGCGTGGTCGAGGGAGACCTCGCCGACACAACCTTCGCCCGCCTGGCCGAGGCGCTGCCGAAGGTTGAAGCGCTGGTTCTCAACGGCGTCGGCGAACCGCTCCTCCACCCGCGCCTGGAGGAATTCGTCCGCATCGCCAAAGGACGGATGCCGGCCCGCGGCTGGGTCGGTTTCCAGACCAATGGCGTGCTGCTCAGCGAGAAACGCGCCCTGTCCCTGACCGAGGCAGGGGTGGACCGGATCGGGCTGTCGCTGGACGGGGTGACCCCCGAGACTTTCCGCCGGGTGCGGGCGGGAGGCGAGCTGGCCGCCGTC
>DASPGW010000119.1 GCA_035620395.1 Desulfuromonadales bacterium
ATTCCTGCTTTTTCAGGGATGGCTTCCACGGGGCACGGCCGTGTGCAAGTTAGGATAAATTAAAACCTTTGTCAAGGAAAAAATACTGTATACTGTATGCGCATTTTTAGTGTCAGAACAACGATTTAACAGGACTTTTCAGGCTCAGCGGAGGGTGCCCGGGGGCGTGCGCCGGGCGTGCGAAACGGGTTGAGGACAGCCGCCTTCGGCGGCCACAGCCACTGCTTCTTTGTGCCGGGCAGGCTGACCACAAGATTTATGGCCATGCCGGTCCCCGGCATTTGCAGGCCAGACGGGGGAGGATTGGGGTTGAAACCGCAGGCATTTCAACCCGGAGCTGACCGGACTCATTCACCAGCGCCAGGCCGCGCCAAACGGAAATCGCCGCTCGGCCGCTCCGATACGTTGTCTGAATCAAAGAAGAACGTTACTTGCGAGAGGCTTCCAGGCGGTTCATCAGCGCCAGCAGCAGACCGAGGGTGATGAAGGCACCGGGGGGGAGGATGAGCAGCAGAAAGGGGGGATAGGCAGCACCGAAGAGGCTGAAGCCAAGCACAGAGCCGGAGCCGAAGAGCTCGCGCACCGAGCCGAGGACAAAGAGGGCGAGAGTGAACCCTAAGCCCATGCCAGAGCCATCGATCAGCGAGGGAAGAACGGCATTCTTGCCGGCGAAGGCCTCGGCCCGGCCGAGTATGATGCAGTTGACGACGATCAGCGGAATGAAGATGCCGAGCGCCTTGTAGAGGTCGTAGACGTAGGCCTCCATACAAAGCTGGACGACGGTGACGAAGGAGGCGATCAGCACGATGTAGGCCGGGATGCGCACCTGCGACGGAATCACCTTGCGCAGCAGGGCAACGGCCGCGTTGGAGCAGACCAGCACGAAGGTGGTGGCCAGTCCCATTCCCAGGCCGTTGATGGCACTTGTCGTCACTGCCAGCGTCGGGCACATCCCCAGCACCAGCTTGAAGATGGGATTTTCCCGCCAGAGCCCCTTGGCAAACTCGCGGACCAGGTTCATCCTTCCCTCCTCGCCGCTTCGGCAATCTCCTGCCGGTGGTCGCGATAGAATTCGAGCCCCGCCTTCACCGCCGTCACTACCGCCCGGGGGGAGATGGTGGCGCCTGTGATCTGATCGAACTGGCCGCCGTCCTTCTTCACCCGCCAGTCGTAATTCTCCAGCCCCTTGCCGCGGAACTGCTCCTTGAACCAGGGCTCGACGATCTTGCTCCCCAAGCCGGGCGTCTCAGCATGAGTGAGGATCTCGACGCCGGTGACCATCCCCTCCGGGGTGATCCCGACCATGATCTCGATATTGCCGCTGTAGCCGTCGGGTGCGGTCACCTTGAAGGCTACTCCGGCCAGCGTGTTTTCCTTCCGTCCGCGGTAGAAGGTGCGACTGAGTTCCCTCCCCTTCTTGTCCTGGCCGGTCACCATGCTGACGGTGTCGGCGTCGGGGGCGTTGTCGATGGGGGGGAGAACCGCCTTGAGAGCCTTGAGGGTTTCCAGGCGGCGCTGCTCGGCAATCGGCTCACGGGTCATGCCCTCCACCATGGAGAGGATTAGTCCGGCGCCGACGGCGATGATGGTCAGAACCAGAGCGAGTCTGCTGATATCTTTCATGATTCCTTCCCTAGCCCGGTGGCGCAACGAAACCGAATTTCTTCGGTCTGGTGAAGCGATCGATCAGCGGGGTGACGGCGTTCATCAGCAGGATGGCGAAGGAGACCCCCTCCGGATAGCCGCCGAAGAGGCGGATCAGCACAGTGATCAGGCCGCAGCCGAAACCGAAAAGGAGCATCCCGCGACCGGTAATGGGGGAGGTCACCATGTCGGTGGCCATGAAGAAGGCGCCGAGCAGCAGGCCGCCGGTCAGCAGGTGAAATAGCGGCCCAGGGTAGCGCGCCGGATCGAGCACCCAGAAGAGGCCCCCGAAAACCACCACGGTGCCGAGGTAGCTGACGGGAATGTGCCAGGTGATGATGCGCCTGGCGAGCAGGAAAAAGCCCCCGAGCAGCAGGGCGGCAGCGGAGACTTCGCCTAGCGAGCCGGCCATGTTGCCGGTAAAGTAGTCGCCGTAGGGCCCCTGCAGGGCGGCAGGGATCTGGCCGGTGAGCATCACCGCCGTCTTCATCTCGCCAAGGGGGGTAGCAGAGGTCACCGCGTCGATACCGGAGCCCAACGGGGCCGGCGCCGTCCAGGTGGTCATCTGCACCGGAAAGGAGATCAACAGAACCACCCGGGCGACCAAGGCAGGATTAAAGGGGTTGTAGCCCAGCCCCCCGTAAACCTGCTTGCCGACGGCGATCGCCACTGCCGAGCCGATCAGGGCCATCCACCATGGGCTGGAGGACGGCAGATTCAGGGCAAGCAGGATGCCGGTGAGCGCCGCGCTGCCGTCGGCGGTGGTGGGGGCCTTGCCCATCAGGCGCTGGCAGACGGCCTCGGCGGCAACGCAGCCAAGGGTGCAGATGAGCAGGACACCGAGGGCCGCAAGACCAAAGAAGTAAACCGCGACGGCGCAGGCGGGCAGCAGCGCATAAATGACCGCCCGCATTACCTTGTCGGTCGTCTCGCCCGAATGGATATGGGGGGAAGAGGAAAGATAGAGCTGTTTCTCCACGTCAGACCTTCCTTCGCTTGGCCAGGATCGCTCCCTTGCCGTAGCGGATCGCTTGCACCAGGGGGAGGGTGGCAGGACAGGTGTAGGTGCAGCAGCCGCACTCGATGCAGTCCATGGCGCCGAACTCTTCGGCCTCGGCGATCAGATCGAGGCGGGCGTAAGCGGCGATGGTGGTCGGCATGATATGCGCCGGGCAGACCTGAACGCAGCGGCCGCAGCGAATGCATGGCCCCTCCGGGCGCAGCGGGATTTCCCCTTCACGAAAGAGCAGCACTCCGGAAGTGCCGCGGGTGGCGGGGACATCGAGAGAGAGTTGGGTAGCGCCCATCATCGGCCCGCCCATGATGATCTTGGCCGGATCTCCTTTGAGCCCGCCGCAAAACTCGACCAGATGGGTGAGCGGCGTGCCGACGCGCACTCGCAGGTTCTTCGGGGTGGTGACGCCGGGGCCGGTAACGGTGGCGATTCGCTCAATCAGCGGCAGACCGCGGCGCACCGCGTCGCTGACGGCAGCGGCGGTGCCGACATTCTGCACCACGACCCCGACATCCATCGGCAGCCCGCCAGAGGGGACCTCACGGCCGGTCAGAGCCAGGATCAGCTGTTTCTCCGCCCCCTGCGGGTACTTCACCGCGAGCGGTACGACCTCAATCCCCTTGCCGGCGCAGGCCTTGGTCATCACTTCGATGGCGTCGGGCTTATTCGCCTCGATGCCGACCTGGGCACGCGCGACGCCGAGGACCCGTTTCAGGATAACAATGCCGTCGAGAACCCTATCCGTCTCTTCCAGCATCAACCGGTGGTCCGCGGTCAGGTACGGCTCGCACTCGACGCCGTTTATGACCAGGGTGTGGATCGGCTTGTTCTCAGGCGGCGTCAGCTTGACGTGGGCAGGGAAGGTGGCGCCACCCATGCCGACGATGCCGGCGGCGCGGATGCACTCGCGGATCGCATCGGGGGAAAGAGTCTCCGGGTCGGCCCCGCTGATTCCTTCCACCCAGGTGTCTTCGCCGTCAGGACGGATGACCACGGCGGGGAGATTGCGCCCGCTGGCATGCGGCCGCGGTTCGATTGCTGTCACTTCGCCAGAAGTTGACGAATGCACCGGCACCGAGACGAACCCCTTGGCAGTGCCGATCACCTGCCCCTTCTTGACGTGGTCTCCCTTGGCCACGCAGAGCTCGGCCGGCGCGCCGATGTGCTGGGCGAGCGGAATCACCAACTCGCCCGGCAGGGGGCAGGTTTCGATTGCCTTGTTGGCCGACCATTCTTTGTTGTCGGGCGGGTGCAGCCCGCCGGGGAAGGTCTTGAGTTTCATCGGTCGCGTCTTCTCAATCAAAAAAAGCTGTGTCCGCAGATTTCACAGATTAACGCAGATGGAAAAACCTGAATTTTTAATCTGCGTCATCTGCGGCTGAACAGCCTTGTTCGGCTGCTGGTTTTTCTCCATGTAGCAACGCCCTTTAAGCGGCTGCCTCGGCTTTGACCGGCACCACCGGCGGGGCGAAGGTACTCCCTTCCGGGTAGCCCTCGACAAAATCGCGGATGCATTTGGTGGGGCACTTGGCCACCGCCGGGGCAGCCTGGTCGTAGTGCTCGTACACCACCCGGGCCAGGTTCTCCTCCACCACGTAGGCCTCGGGGACGGTCTTGGCGCAGATATGGCAGGCGATGCAGCCGACCTGGCAATACTTGCGCACCACCGCCCCCTTGTCGCGGCTGTTGCAGAGCACGTGCACCGTAGCGTCGAGGGGGGCCATGCGGATGACGCTGCGCGGGCAGGCGGGGACGCACTTTTTGCAGCCGGTGCACTTCTCGCGGCTGATCACCGCCAGACCCTCCGGGGTGATCTCGATGGCGCCGAACGGGCAGACGCGGGCGCAGGTCCCCAGGCCGAGGCAGCCGCCGGGGCACTCCTTGGGGCCGTCGGCGATCTTCTGAGCAGCGTTGCAGTCGGCCACTCCGAGGTAGCGGTACTTCGCCTTCGCCTTAGGATTGTCCCCCTGGCAGAGCACGACGGCGATCTGCGGAGAGGCCGTCACCGCCGCCACCCCCATGATGTGGGCGATCTTGTCCACCGTCGAAGCGCCGCCGGGGGTGCAGAGGTTGGGGGCTGCCTCGCCGGTGGCGACCGCCTTGGCGTAGGCAGCGCAGCCAGGATAGCCGCAGGCCCCGCAATTGGCTCCCGAGAGGACCTCGGCCACGGCCAGCTCCCGCGGGTCGACTTCGACGGCGAACTTCTTGGCGGCAAAACCAAGAGCGACCGCGGCCGCAAGGCCGATGCCGCCCAGACTCAAAATCGCTGCAAGCATAATAACCTCAAAATCGAGTCCAACGTCACGGGTCCGATGTCCAAGGTCCCGAGTTCAAACCTCTTACTTTCCCTTAGACATTGGACCCTGGGCTCCGGACTATCCCTTGACCAGTCCCGCAAACCCCATGAACGCAAGCGACAGCAGGCCCGCCGTCACCAGAGCGATGGCGGTGCCGCGAAAACTTTTTGGCACGGGGCACAGATCGAGACGTTCACGCAGGCCGGCAAAAAGCACCATCGCCAGAGTAAAGCCAATCGAAGCGCCGAGGGCGAAGATCACCGTCTCGAGAAAGGAGTAGCCCTTCTGGATATTGAGCACCGCTACACCGAGTACGGCGCAGTTGGTGGTGATCAGCGGCAGATAGATCCCCAGCGATTGGTAGAGCACCGGGCTCGCCTTCTGCACGATCATCTCCACCATCTGCACCAGCGAGGCGATCACCAGGATGAAGGCTATGGTCTGCAGGTATTCGATGCCGAAGGGGATCAGCACGAAGTACTGGATGAACCAGGTCACGACCGAGGCAACGGTCATCACGAAGATGACCGCCATTCCCATCCCCAGGGCCGTCTCCACCTTCTTCGAGACGCCGAGGAAGGGGCAGATGCCGAGGAACCGGGCGAGAACGAAGTTGTTGACGAAAACGGCGCCAACCAGGATCAGCAGCAATTCAGCCATAGGTCTACCTTGGGAAAAATTGGTCTGACCGGAGCTTATAAAACATATCTTGACCCCCTGTCAAACAATTTTATCTTCATCAGAAGGGGTTATTTTAATTCTAAAATTTCACACAAAAACAGGATCGGAAAAACAGTGTTTCATGAACTCCCTGCACCGTCGGGAGCCTCCAAATGCAAGAAATTGGCCACCTCCGGAAGCGGCAACCGGCTCATTCTACCCGCATTTCAACCCGGGCGCCACCCCTTTCGCTGCAATTTCTCCCGGCCCGCCCAAAGCCTCGTCGCCGAGCGCCGGTTTTTTCTGGCCGTAGGCGTGAAGATATTATATTATTCCCGGGCCGTGAGTCGGATTTTTTCACTGCCGAATTTT
>DASPGW010000120.1 GCA_035620395.1 Desulfuromonadales bacterium
CGCCTCGGGCGAGATGTGGCCGATGCAGGGGCCGCGGGTCCCTCCCGAAAAACGGCCGTCGGTGATCAGCGCTACGCTTTCGCCGAGACCCAGCCCCATCAGGGTGGCGGTCGGCGCCAGCATCTCGCGCATGCCGGGGCCGCCCTTGGGACCTTCGTAGCGGATGACTACCACCTCGCCGGGGACTATTTTGCCGCCCATCAGGGCCGCCATGGCACCCTCCTCGGAATCGAAGCAGCGGGCCCGGCCTTCGAAGCGCATCATCTTTTCCGAGACTCCCGATTGCTTGACGACTGCACCATCGGGCGCCAGGTTTCCGTGCAGAATGGCGATCCCTCCCTCCGGGCGAACCGGGTCGCTTACCGGATGAACAACTTCCTCATCGACCCGGGCGACGCTGTCGACAATCTGTTTGACCGTCGGCCCGGTCAGGGTGGGATTGTCGGTGATGCGGTCACGCAACTGGTAAAGAACTGCAGCCACGCCGCCGGCAGCGTCGAGGTCCTCCATGAAGTGCTTGCCCCCGGGGTTCATCGAGGCAAGCTGGGGAGTCGTTCGACCGAGCTCATCAAAGGTCTCAAGCGGCAGCTCCACCCCGGCTTCCCGAGCGATCGCCAGCAGGTGCAGAACGGTGTTGCTCGAACCGCCCAGCGCCAGGTCGACACGGATGGCGTTTTCAAAGGCCGCTCGGGTCATGATTTGCCGAGGCGTGATGTTGTCGCGCACCAGTTGCACGATCCGTTCGCCGGAGGCGAAGGCGATACGTCGCTTCAGTGAGGAAACCGCCAGCGCGGTACCACAGCGCACCAGGCTCATGCCGAGGGTTTCAGTGAGGATGGCCATGGTGTTTGCCGTAAAGAGTCCCTGGCAGGAACCGGCCGTCGGGCAGGCCTGGTCCTCGCAAACCAGCAGCTCCTGGGCATCAATGACGCCAGCCTTGTAACGGGCCATCGCCTCGAAGGTGTCGGTGACGAAAGAGAAGCGTCGCCCCTCGGGACCGCGGCCGGCAAGCATCGGCCCGGCCGTGACCACCAGACAGGGGATGTCGAGCCGGGCGGCCGCCATCAGCATGCCGGGGGTGATCTTGTCACAATTGGTCAGCAGCACCAGACCGTCAAGACGGTGAGCTTCGGCGACGGACTCGACCATGTCGGCAATCAATTCACGGGTGGGCAGCGAGTAGTGCATCCCCTTGTGGCCCATGGCGATGCCGTCGCAAACCCCCGGGATACCGAAAAAGAAGGAATAGCCGCCGCCGCTGTGGACCCCCTTTTCGATGAATCGCTCGAGGTCGCGCATCCCGATATGGCCGGGGATGAGGTCGGTGAAGGAGGTGGCGATACCGATGAAGGGGCGGTCCATCTGTTCGCGGGGGACCCCGGTTCCCATCAGCAGAGCGCGCTGGGGGGCACGTTCAAAACCTTTAGTGATCGCGTCGCTGCGTTTGGCTGTCATCGATTTCTTCAGTTCCTTTAAAAGATTCCGTGCCGACGGTGAATAAAAGGACAGGGGTCGCACGACCCCCGTTGCCCGAGCACTTCGCCCGGCAAATTCCAGCTTCAGATAAACAAAACAATCCAATGCCTGACAGCAAAGGGTTCAGACTCCTGGCTGAACCCTTTGCTGTTTAAAATTCCTCGAACTTACTGCCGGCAGTTTTTCAGGATACGCTCCATCTCATCCTTGCCGGCAAGTTTCAGTTTTTGCACCTTTTTCTTTTCCACTTCCTCCTCGGGCGTCAGGTAGGCCTTCTGGTTCAGGTTGTTCAACTCCTTCTCGAGCAGCAGGTGCTCCTCATAGAGCAGACGAAACCGCGGGTTACCATCAAACTGTTGTTC
Source organism: Desulfuromonadales bacterium (assembly GCA_035620395.1). Lineage (NCBI taxonomy): Bacteria > Pseudomonadati > Thermodesulfobacteriota > Desulfuromonadia > Desulfuromonadales > Desulfuromonadales bacterium. Next base: position 1,839 of record DASPGW010000120.1, read on the forward strand.
AATCAACGTCCGATCGTAGTCCTCCATCGTGACCTCCCGGTAAAGGGTTAACAAGGAGCAAAAGACCATTTTAAAATAGCGAATGGCCGAAATCTTGTCAACCTTCTATAGCGCCCTCGGCGCTGCGCCGGGCCCACAATATCTCGGCTTCGGAGAGGCGGATGTAGCGGGGTGCCAACTGCGCCAGGGGAATCGTCTCCCCTCCGCGCAGGGCAGCCAATGCCAGAACAGCGGCGGCAGAGGCACGGGGCGGATGCAGCGACCAGGGAACAAAGTGCGCCCGGGAACCGAGGCGGCGGGAGATGAGGGTGCGATAGGCGACAGCACCGTCACCGGCAAACAGCGTCTCTCCCTCGAGGGCCTCCAGCAGCGCCTCCGGGGCAATGACCACCTCCGGCCGGGCCGGGATGGGTCGGCCGCCTTCCCAGTGATACAGGCCGGCATAGACTTCGCCTTTCCGGGCGTCGAGCAAAACACAGAGGGAGTGCCGGGGATACGGGACCTGTATCGCCAGAGTCTGCAACGTCGATACCCCCAGGACCGGCTTGCCCATGGCCAGAGCGAGGCCCTTGACGGTCGCCACGCCAACCCGCAGACCGGTAAAGGAGCCCGGTCCCAGCACAACGGCATAGGCGTCGACGTCCGTCAGTTGCAAGCCCGTATCGGTCAGCAACTGGCGCAGCGTCAACAGCAGCCGGTCGGTATGGGTGCTCTGGACGTTGAGAAGAATTTCGCCGAGCAACGTTTCTCCCCGGCTGACTGCAACGCTTCCCGCCGGCGTAGAGGTGTCGACGGTAAGCAGGATCTCACCCATCATTGCCCTCCGATAAAAATCCGGACGATATCGTTGTAGAAGGCCAGCAGCATCAACAGAATCAGCAGGACCAGACCGACCTGCTGGGCGATCTCCCGGACGCGCATGGAGAGCGGACGACGCAACACGATTTCGAAGAGGTTGAAGAAAAGATGTCCCCCATCGAGAATCGGGATGGGAAAGAGGTTGAGGATCCCCAGCTGGATACTGAGAAAAGCGAGAATCGAGAGGATGCTGGCAAGGTCGGTCTGGGCCGCCTGCCCAGCGATCTGGACTACGGTGATGGGACCGCCAATGTTCTTGGTGGAGACATGGCCGGCGAAAAGTTTCTGGATGAAGACAAGAGTCAGCTCGACCAGTTCCATGGTCCGGTCGGCCCCGGCGCGCACAGCTTCGAGCAAACCGAAACGTTTGAATACGCTCTCCTGATGAGGAACGATGCCAACGAGAAAGTCGTCACCATCCGTCTCCTGGCGAACCGGCTTGATGGAAAGTTGCAGAATCTGGCCGTTCCGTTCAACGGTGAAGGTCTGTGGGTTGCCTCCGGAGGATTGGATGATCTTCTTCAGATCGTACCAGGAGGCGACCGGCGCATCATCAATCGCCACAATCCTGTCGCCGGCCTGCATTCCTGCCGCCGCCGCCGGCATCCCCGGTGACGTCGCCCCGACCAGGGCCTCCTGCCGGGGCAGCAGCCCGAGTGACTGCAGGCCTTCAAGGCCTCCCTCCTCGGGCGTCAGGGTAACTTCGGCCGTCGTCTCTCCCCTGGTGAGCGTGAAAACGAGCGGCGAACCGGCATGCGAGATCAGAGTCCGGCTGGTGTCTGTCCAGGTGTCCACCTTTTCGTCATTGATGGCCACGATACAATCACCGGCCAGGAAACCTGCGGCGGCCCCTTCCGAATCGGCCACCACATGACCGATGCAGGCAGGGCGCTCCAGGAAGGCGGGGAGCTGGATTCCCACCATATAGGCGACAGGAAGGATCAGAAAAGGCAGCAGCAGGTTCATCAGCGGTCCAGCTGCAACAATGGCTGTGCGCTGCAGAACAGGTTTGTCGGCGAATGAGCGGAGGCGCTCTTCGGGGCTGAGTTCTCCAGCTTCGCCTTCTTCGCCGCTGCCCTCGCCGAGCATCTGCACATAGCCGCCGAGGGGAACCGCGCAAATCATGTACTCGGTCTCGCCCCACTGCCGGGAAACCAGGCGGGGACCGAAGCCGAGCGAGAATTTGAGAACTTTGACGCCGGCCAGCTTGGCCACGCAGAAGTGCCCGAACTCGTGAACAAAGACAAGGATGCCGAGCATGACGATGCCAGCAATCAGAGTAAGCATGCAACCTCCGGTCAGGGGATGGAGTCGATGATCCTGCGGGCCTCACTGCGACCCCAGCGGTCAGCCCGAATTGCCTCGTCCAGATGGGTCAAAGGCTCGGTGCGATGGCGTTCCAGCGTGCCGCGAATGACCGCCGGGATGGCGAGAAAGGTGATTTCTCCTTGCAGAAAGGCCTCCACTGCCACCTCATTGGCCGCATTGAGAACAGCTGGCGCCGTCCCCCCTTCACGCAGGGCGTCATAGGCCAGGCCCAGGCAGGCAAAACGCTCCATATCGGGCTTCGAGAAAGTCAGGGAACCGAGCGCGCAGAGGTCAAGCGGCGGCAGGTTGAGAGACAGGCGCTCGGGATAGGACAAGGCATAGGCGATCGGGGTTTTCATGTCGGGAATGCCGAGTTGGGCGATGACGGAACCGTCCACATATTCGACCATCGAATGAACAATGCTCTGCGGATGAATATGCACGGCAATTTTTTCAGCGGGCAGATCGAAGAGCCAGCGTGCTTCGATCACCTCCAGCCCCTTGTTCATCATGGTCGCCGAATCGATGGAAATCTTGCGGCCCATCTGCCAGTTGGGATGCGCCAAAGCGTCCGCTGGTGTCACCTGCCGCAGTTCCGCCAGAGCCCGGTCGCGAAACGGACCGCCCGAGGCGGTCAGGATGAGACGTCGTACATCGGCTTTACTGTGCCCTTCGAGAGACTGGAAAATGGCTGAGTGCTCACTGTCGACGGGGTAGAGTTGCACCCCCTTGCGCGCCACCGCAGCCATTACCAGGGGGCCCGCGGCGACCAGGGTCTCCTTGTTGGCCAGCGCCACGTTCTTGCCCGCCTCGATGGCAGCCATGGTCGGCATCAGACCGGCCGCTCCGACGATGGCCGAAACGACAAGATGGGCGTCAGCATGAACTGCGCAAGCGATGAGGCCTTCGATGCCGAAGAGAATTTTCGGATGGCCCGGCCCGAGAGAAGAGCGCAGGCGTTCGGCGTCGGCCGCCGTCAGCACGGCAACCAGCTGCGGCTGAAATTGACGCACCTGTTCGGCCAACCGTCGCAGATTGTTGCCCCCGGTCAGGGCGACCACCCGGTAGCGGTCGGGATAAGCGGCGGCAATCTCCAGTGTGCTGACGCCGATTGAGCCGGTGGAACCGAGAATGACGAGATTTTTCATCTATGGCTCCCTAACCGACGACAAAGCAGAGGGCGTAATAATAGGCCGGCGCAAAGGCAAAGAGCAGGCTGTCAAGCCGGTCGAGAATGCCGCCGTGGCCCGGGATCAGCGTGCCCGAATCCTTGACCCCGAAGCTGCGCTTGAGCATCGATTCGAACAGATCGCCGAACTGGGCCAGGATTCCCAATCCCAGCCCGAGAAAGAGGCAATCGGCAACCTCCAGGGTGGGGAAAAACCAGGCCCGAGCCAGAAAGGTACCGGCCAGGCTCCCGGCCAGGCCCCCAAGGGCCCCCTCAACGCTCTTGTTGGGGCTGATCGCAGGATAGAGTTTGCGCCTGCCGAAGTTGACGCCGGTAAAGTAGGCGGCTGTGTCGCTGGCCATGACCAGCAGAAGGACGAGAAAAACCCATTCCCGGCCATTCGGCAGGGCACGCAGCAGTCCCAGATGGCCAAGCAACAGCGGCGCATAGATAAAACCGAAGAACAGCAGGGCCAACTGGTGGGTAACGGTCGTCAGGTCACGAAAACGCAAAAGGAAAAGGATCGCAAAGAAAAGGACCAGCAGGACCAGAGCCCCGGCTAAAAGGACGGGTCGCTCCAGCCATATTAACGGTACCAGCGCTGTCCCTGACAGCACCGCCAGGGTCTGCTCCAGCCTCCGAGCGGAAGGAAGTGCCATGGTGTAGAATTCATGAAGGGCCAGCAGCGTCGTCACGCAGACCAGAAGGATAAAAACCGGCTCACTGGCGAAATAGATAAACAGGATCAGCAAAGGGAGCAATACCACTCCCGTCAGTATACGCTGTTTAATGATGGTCCTCCTCTGGAGATTGCTTTCCATGCACCTGGGCACCGGTCAGACCGAAACGGCGTTGGCGGCCGGCGTATTCCTCGAGCGCCCGATGCAGTTCAGCGGCATCGAAATCAGGCCAGAGCACTTCGGTAAAATATAATTCGGTATAAGCAAGCTGCCAGAGCAGAAAATTACTGATCCGCATCTCGCCACTGGTCCGTATCAGCAGGTCGGGGTCGGGCAGACCGCGGGTATCAAGGAAGCTGGAGAGCAGCGCTTCATCGACCGCCTCGGGGACGCACCGTCCGGCCAGAACTTCGGCGGTCAGCGAGCGTACGGCCCTGACGATTTCGTCCCGCGAACCGTAGGAAAGCGCAAGCGTCAGAACCATACCGTCATTGGCCGCAGTTCGGGCCATGGCCTGTTCGAGGACCCGGCTAGCCTCGCTCGGCAGACGGCCGGTTTCACCGATAACCTGAAGACGCAGGCCACGCGTCAGCATCGGCTCTAGCTCACTTTCCAGATATCGGCACAAAAGCCCCATCAGGGCGCTCACTTCCTCGGCCGGGCGACCCCAGTTTTCGGAACTGAACGCATAGAGGGTGAGGTAGTCGAGCCCAAGGGAACGGCACTCCTGAACAACGGTCTTGACCGCCTCGACCCCTCGCTGATGGCCGACAATGCGGGGCAGACCGCGCTGTTCAGCCCAGCGCCCGTTTCCGTCCATAATGATGGCGAGATGTCGGGGTTGACGCATGCTGCAATACCGGCAGTCAGGGTTCGTCGCAAAAAATGAGGGTTAAGGCTAACACGAAAAGAACGGTCAGACAAGAGGGGAAGGTGGGCGGGGGGAGGCAAAAAGGGCGCCGCTGGAGGCGCCCCTTTTGCCTTCGAGCGGTTACTCGGTAATGGCGTTGACCGGACAGCTGTCCAGACAGGCCTGGCATTCGGTACAGTCGTCGCTGATGGCATACTTGTCGCCGGCCTCGGCGATGGCGCCAACCGGGCAGGTGTCCACGCAGGTGCCGCAGGCGATGCATTCGTCGGTAATCTTGAGAGCCATGATATCCTCCTTGTTGGGTTTTCGGATGGAGAATTTCTCAGATCTCCATCACTTCCTTTTCTTTGATCGCTACGACCTCGTCTGCCTTCTTGACGAAGAGGTCGGTGAGTTCCTGAATTTCCTTCTCGCCCCTTTTCAGATCGTCCTCGGAAATTTCCTTTTCCTTCTCGAGCTTTTTGAGGGATTCATTCGCGTCACGCCGGGTATTACGGATGGCGATTTTAGCCTCTTCCCCCAAGCGCTTGAGCTGTTTGGCCATGTCCTTGCGGCGTTCCTCCGTCAGCGGCGGAATGGCGATCCGGATCAAGTTGCCGTCCGAGACGGGGTTAACACCCAGATCCGATTTCAGGATGGCCTTTTCGATCTCGGGAATCAGCTTCTTCTCCCAGGGCTGTATGGTAATCAGACGCGGTTCCGGAACGACCAGGGTTCCAACCTGACTCAGAGGTGTTGGCGTCCCGTAATAATCGACCCGAATGTCATCGAGCAGACTGGTGGACGCACGTCCAGTTCTGATCCTGGTGAAATCCTTCTTCAGGGCGTCGATAGACTTCTCCATTCCGACCCTGGTCTTATTGAGGACATCCTTGACCATGGCGTTCATTCTCCTTTGACGATCGTACCGATCGGCTCGCCGAGAACAACCCTCTTGATGTTCCCCCGGCGGGTCAGATCAAAAACCACGATGGGCAGGTTATTGTCCATGCACAGGGAGGTAGCGGTAGCATCCATAACCTGCAGCCCCATCTTGAGTACATCCAGATAGGTGAGGGTGGAATATTTGACAGCATCCTTGTGCTTCAACGGATCGGCATTGTAGACGCCGTCTACCTTGGTCGCTTTGAGAATGATCTCAGCGCCGATTTCCATGGCCCGCAGGCTCGCCGCCGTATCCGTGGTGAAATACGGATTGCCGGTGCCAGCGGCAAAGATGACGACCCGTCCCTTTTCCAGATGACGAACCGCCCGACGGCGAATGTAAGGCTCGGCGACCTCCTGCATTTCGATGGCCGACTGGACCCGGGTCTTGACATCCAGCTGCTCCAGGGCGTCCTGCAGTGCCAGGCTGTTCATCACCGTCGCCAGCATCCCCATGTAGTCGGCGCTGGCCCGGTCCATCCCCCGGGAGGCTGCGGCCACCCCGCGGAAAATGTTGCCGCCGCCAATGACCAGGGCAACCTGGACTCCCAGCTCAACCACCTCACGTACCTCCGAGGCAATGTCGGCGATCACCTCGGGATCGATTCCGTAACCCTGCTTGCCGGCCAGCGCTTCACCGCTGAGCTTGAGCAGGATTCTGCCGTACTTCGCTTTTGCCCCGGTCATGTCGTCTCCCCGTTACTTGCTGAGGGCCGCGACCTCAGCAGCGAAATCGTCCGCCTTCTTTTCAATACCCTCACCGAGCTGGAAACGGGCAAAACGGCTCAGCCTGACTTCGCTGCCGATCTCCTTGCCCAGAGCCTCGACCACCTTGCCCACTTTCTGGTCAGGATCGATGACATAGGCTTGCTCGAGGAGGCAGACTTCGCCGTAAAATTTATTGATCTGCCCCTCGAGGATCTTCTCAATGATATTGTCGGGTTTGCCGCTTTCCCTGGCCTTGACCCGCATGATCTCCTTTTCCTTCTCCACCACCACGGCAGGAACTTCCTGGCGGTTCAGGTACTGGGGATTGGCCGCGGCCACGTGCATGGCAAGCTGCCGGGCCAGAGAGGCCACCCGCTCGTCAGCCGCTTTGGCGGTGGCCAGTTCGACCAGCACCCCGATCTTGCCGACGCCGTGGACATAGGATGCCACCACTCCGGAGGGGACTTCGAAGCGGGCAAAGCGGCGCACGCTAATGTTTTCACCGATGGTGGCTACCTGGTGGGTCTGCTCTTCGGCGACGGTGCGTCCGGTGCCCGGAAAGGGAAGCGCCAGAAGGCCTTCCAAATCGGCCGGGGCGGTGCGGAGAGCTGCCTCGGAAACACCGGCGGCAAATTTTTGAAAGCCTTCGTTTTTGGCCACGAAGTCGGTCTCGGAGTTGACTTCGACGATCACGCCGCGGTTCATCTCGCCGGCGGCAACGATCATCCCTTCAGCCGCGACCCGCCCTGCCTTCTTGGCGGCCGCAGAGAGTCCTTTTTTACGCAGGGTGTCGATAGCTTCATCCAGATTGCCGTTGGTCTCGGCCAGGGCTTTTTTGCAATCCATCATCCCTGCGCCGGTACGGGCACGAAGTTCGGCAACCATCGATGCGGTAATGTTTGCCACGGAAAACCTCCTATCTTGGTAATGACTGGGAATCGTCTCTGGCCGACTGGGCGAAGCCCGGCTCGGCCTGTCGCGTCGCTGCCGGAAAAAAGGCGGCCCGCTGAAAGCCGGCCGCCTTGCTCATTCACGCAAAACTGCAAATCAGGCTTCGGCAGCCTGCTCGCCGGTAGTAGTTTCAACAGCAGCCGTCTCGCCACCTTCGGCATCGGAACGCAGAACGGTTTCGCGGTCCTGCACCCCTTCGACGCAGGCGTCGGCGATGCGGGAGGCGAAAAGACGAATGGCGCGGATGGCGTCGTCGTTGCCGGGGATGATGTAGTCGATGTCATCAGGGTCGCAGTTGGTATCGACAACGGCGACGACGGGAATGCCAAGCTTGCGTGCTTCCTTGATGGCGATCGTCTCCTTCTTGGGATCAATGACGAAAATGGCGCCGGGGAGCTTGTTCATCGCCTTGATGCCGCCCAGGGCCTTTTCCAGCTTGGCCTTTTCCCGCTCCAGGTTGAGAGCCTCTTTTTTCGTGATCAGCTGGTAAGTGCCGTCCTGAGACATGGTCTCGATTTTCTTCAGCCGATCAATGCTCCCCTTGATGGTGGAGAAGTTGGTGAGCATACCGCCGAGCCAACGGCTGTTGACATAATATTGCCCCGCCCGCAAGGCTTCTTCGGCAATGGCATCCTGCGCCTGCTTCTTGGTGCCGACGAAAAGAATCTTGTCTCCGTTGGCCACCGTGTCCTTGACGAAGCTGTAGGCGCCTTTGAAGTAACGGACGGTTTTCTGCAGGTCGATGATGTAGATGCCATTACGTGCCCCGAAAATATAGGGCTTCATCTTGGGATTCCAGCGCTTGGTCTGATGACCGAAATGAACCCCGGCTTCGAGCAGCTGCTTCATGGTGATCTGGGACATCGGTTTTTCTCCTTTTTCTGGTTAAGGACCTCCGCCCCCTTCATCCCTTCCGGAGCCCCGATTTCTTCCGGGGCACCTCTCCGACAGGTCCGGGAGCGTGCGTTTTTGTATAACGTGCGTGTATACCACACGACTTCCCGGCTGACAAGAAAAAAATCAGGGCGAAAGCGGTTTACAAGCCCTGGCAACTGTACTAACATCTGCGGTCATGTCTGTCGTCCGGATCCATCGCTACATCGCCAGGGAGATTACCATCCCGACTCTCCTCGGGTTGATTATCTTTACCTTCGTCCTGCTGATGGGGCGAATTCTCAAGCTGGTGGAACTGGTCATCAACAAGGGAATCCCCGTCGGAGAAGTCGTCAAGCTCTTCGGCTACCTGCTTCCCTCGTTCCTGGTCATCACCATTCCGCTGGCATTTCTGCTCGGGGTCCTGCTCGGCTTCAGCCGCCTCTCCGCCGACAGCGAAACCATCGCCATGAAGGCCTCCGGCATCAGTCTTTACGGCATGCTCAAACCGGTTCTTGCCCTGGCCGTGCTGGCCAGCCTGTTCACCGCCTACCTGACTCTCGATGCCGGCCCTTCCGGCAATTCAGCTTTTCGCACCCAAGTCTTCCAGATCGCCACCAGTCGTGCCAGCGCCGGTTTTCAGCCCAGGGTCTTCAACGACGAATTCGACGGACTCGTTCTTTATGCCAGTGACATCCAGGAACGAAGCGGAACCCTGGAAGGTGTATTCATTTCCGATGAACGGGTCGGCTCCACCCCCTCGATCATCCTGGCTCGAACGGGTCGGGTAATCCCCGACCGCAGCGCCCTCACGCTTACCCTTCGCCTGGAGGACGGCACCATCCACCGGCGACCCAGCGACAAAGAGCGGGACAACTACCAGGTCATCGACTTCAATACATACGACATCAACCTCAACCTCGGCCAGCAGTTGCCAGACACGCCGCAGCGTCGCAAGAAGGAAAGTGAGCTGAGCGCCAGCGAACTCCAGATGGCCCGGGACCTGGCGGAAGACCCTGCCGTGCGCAGCGGACTGACCGTCGAATGGCACCGCCGACTGATCCTGCCGATGGCGCCCCTGCTCTTCGCACTGATCGGTGTCCCCCTGGGCATCCGCTCCCAGCGATCCGGACGGGGCGGCGGATTCGCCACGGGGTTGGTGGTTTTTCTGCTCTACTATCTTCTGCTTTCCTTCGCCGAAACCCTCGCCGTGGAAGGTGGCCTGAACCCCGCACTGATCATCTGGGCGCCAAATGCCCTGTTTTTTACCGGAAGTCTCCTCCTGCTGTATATGTCGGCGCAGGAAAAGCAGTTCCTCCAGCTCGATCGTCTGCTGGCAGGCATTCGGCGCATCGTCCTTCGCAAAGGGCGCGGGAGTCAATAGTGAATCTGCTCAACCGCTACATCCTGACCGCTTTCGCCCGCGTCTTCGGTCTGGCGCTGGCCGCTTTCGCCGGCATTTATCTGCTGGTCGACTTTTTTGAGCGGGTTGACAATTTCATCGAGCACAAGGCTCACCTGTCCCAGTACATTCTCTACTTCTCCAACAAAATCCCGATGATCGTCGTCCAGGTTGCCCCCATGGCCGTCCTTATGGGGGTGTTCATGAGCCTGGGCGGACTCTCCCGCAACAGCGAGCTGACCGCCATGCGGGCCAGCGGCATCAGTCTGTGGCGGATCACGGTTCCCCTGCTGGCAACGGCCTTGCTTATTACCGGCATGCTGCAGGTGGCCAACGAATTCGTCGTTCCGCTGAGCGCCCAAAAGGTGAACTACATTCTGCAGATCCAGGTCAAGGGAAAGCCACAGCTGGCTATCAAGCGTGACCGACTCTGGTTCCGCGAGGGGAATGCCATCATCAATGTCCGCCAGGCGCTTCCGGAGAAAAATGCCCTGCAGGGGGTCACCATCTTTAAAATTGGCGAAGACTTCCAGCTGCGATCGCGCATCGACGCGCCTAAAGCAACATACGTCAAAGGTGAATGGCAGTTTGAAAATACGACCGTGCGTCAATTTCCCACCGACGCAGCCGAGGTGGCCACGGTCGAACACTATGATCGCAAATCCGCCGAGCTCAGCAAAACACCTGACGATTTCCGCACTGCCGAACGTAAGACCGAGGAACTCGGCGTCAGGGACCTGCGCAAAATGACCACGAAACTTGCCGAAGAAGGATACGATGCCACCCGCTACCGGGTCGACATGCATGCGCGCCTGGCGACTCCTTTTGCCAGCGTCATCATGGCCTTCCTCGGCATACCGTTCGCCCTGCAGAAGAAGCGAGGCGCCAGCCTGGCCACGGGGATAACCATCAGCGTGGCGATCGGCATCTCGTACCATATCATTCAGGCAATGCTCCTGGCTTTCGGCTACTCCTCCGTCATTCCCCCTGTTGTGGCAGCCTGGGCACCCAATCTCCTGTTCGGGCTGTTCGGCGTCTGGCTTCTCCTGATGGTTCGCGAGTAACCCGTATTTGTTTGACTTGCCGTCTCTACAAGTCAGACCGGCATGATATGCAAAGCAAAAGGCCCCGCCATAAATGACGGGGCCTTTTGCTTTTTTCGCTCGAACGTATCAGTACCGGTAATGCCCGGACTTGTAAGGACCCGAAACCGGCACCCCGATATAATCAGCCTGCTCCCGGCTGAGCATCGTAAGGCGGGCGCCGAGTTTGCCGAGATGCAGCCGGGCCACCTTCTCATCCAGGCTTTTCGGCAGCACGTAAACCTCTTTCCCGTAGCCACCAGTGTTGCCAAACAGTTCGATCTGGGCGATGACCTGATTGCTGAAGCTGTTCGACATGACGAAGGAGGGGTGCCCGGTGGCGCAGCCGAGGTTGAGCAGACGCCCTTCGGCAAGAATGATAATGGCGTGGCCGTCAGGGAATATCCACTGGTCAACCTGATTGCCATGTTCCTGGGGGTTCTTGATGTTGCACTTCCTGATCCCGGCAACTTTGGCCAGAGCGGCCATGTCGATCTCGTTGTCGAAATGGCCGATGTTGCCAACGATGGCGTTATGTTTCATCCGCGCCATGTGCTCGACCCGGATGACATCCTTGTTGCCGGTGGCGGTAATGAAGATATCGGCGCTGTCGACCACGTCCTCGATGGTCTTGACCTCGTATCCTTCCATCAGCGCCTGCAGCGCGCAAATCGGATCGATCTCGGTGACAATGACGCGTGCACCCTGCCCGCGCAGTGACTGGCAACACCCTTTGCCGACGTCGCCGTAGCCGCAGATAACGGCGACCTTCCCCGAGAGCATGACGTCGGTGGCACGCATGATGCCGTCGACCAGGCTGTGCCGGCAACCGTAGACATTGTCGAACTTGCTCTTGGTGACCGAGTCGTTGACGTTCATCGCCGGGAAGGGAAGTTTCCCTTCCTTCTGCAACTGATAGAGACGGTGCACCCCGGTGGTCGTCTCCTCGGTCACCCCTTTGATGGAGTCACGGATTGCCGTCCAGTCGTTGCGTTTCGTGGTGATCGACTCCTTCAGGCAGGTGACCAGTTCGACCCAGTCTTCAGGGTCATCGGCAGCAAGCTTGGGGACGCCACTCTTCTCCCAGTCGGCCCCGTTGAGCACCATCATGGTCGCATCGCCGCCGTCGTCGAGAATCATGTTCGGCAGCTTGCCGTCCGGCCAACCGAGGGCCTGCTCGGTGCACCACCAGTACTCGGCGAGGGTCTCACCCTTCCAGGCGAAAACCGGCACCCCCCGGGGATTTTCCGGCGTACCGCTTTTGCCGACGGCGATGGCCGCAGCGGCCTGGTCCTGTGTCGAGAAAATATTGCAGGAGGCCCAGCGTACTTCGGCGCCCAACTCCAGCAGCGTTTCGATGAGCACCGCGGTCTGGATCGTCATGTGCAGAGAGCCGGTGATGCGCGCCCCCTTGAGGGGCTGCTGCTCGCGGAACTCCTCGCGCAGAGCCATCAGTCCCGGCATCTCTACCTCGGCCAGCTCGATCTCCTTGCGCCCCAGCACAGCGAGGGTCAGATCCTTGACTTTGAAATCGTTCATTTTTCTCATCCTAGTCCTTGTGTAGGTTTTGTCTTCAAATGTGCTTCAGGGCCGCTGCGCCACGAGGATGAAAACCTCCAGCGTCTCACCCTCCCCTGGCACGACAGAATAGCTTTTCCCGACAAAGCCGGCAGCGCCCGGCCAGCCGAAAAACTCCCCGCGGTTTAACACAAGGAAGGCCGCCGGTCAAGCCGCAAAAATGGCGGCGCCTTTCGCTCCGCCTTTTCTGCGGCTTGACTGGTTGTCCTCGCATCCCTCACAGCAAGGGGAAGGTCCGGGTGTATACCTGACCACTCTCAGCCTCCCTTAATTGCAGCCTTAAGGCTGCCGCCGAAGGGGCTTCACCGGGGAAGAAGAGGAAACCACGACCCAGGTCTCCGGGCTGGATGGTCTTGTTCTCAAGTTCCTTGTTGGCCAGGTCGCTGGAGATCTGCCGAGCGCTCTCCCCGGAACCGAGTTCCTGCCCGCCGCCGATCACCGCCCCGCCGGCGCCGCCGAGGGCCGCCCCTTTGAGAGCGGCATCACCGACATTCTGCCCTGAAAGGATGCCGATCGCAGCTCCCACCAGGGCTCCGCCCGTCGCACCGAAGGCCGTGCCGCGCCCCGCTTTCTTGGCAACGCGCGCAAACTCAGAACTCTTTTCCATGCGCTCATAAGCAGTTCGCCGATCGAGCAGGTTCCACATGTTGCCCTGCGCATCGATCAGAAAGGTCTGCTCCGGCACGACCAGCAATCCTTGCGTCCCCATGTTATCGACCACGACCTGAACCGGCAACAGTCCGGCGCCGCGGATGTCGAAACCAAAGGCCTCCCGGGCTTCACGCGGGTCGGCATAGGCCTGGGCGGCTACTTGAGCACCGGCGACGATCTGCATGTTCGGCGAGGCCGACGGCGCCCGGAAGGAGACTTCCTGGCTCTTGTACGACGTACAGGCGGCAAGCAGTATCAGCGAAAAACAAAGAACTGCAATTTGCAGAAGCTCTCGTCTCATGATGGTACCCCTGATATGCTCGATCATGTTCACTAATTTATTTTAACACGGCTCGAGTTGCCGGCAACAGCCTATCGCAGTGAACGACGCAGACCTCAACCAGCGACCGGCTCTTCGAGTACGATCAGGGTGACGGTTCCATGGGCAACCAACTCTTCCGTCCCCTTGGTCACCCGGACGCTGAGGCTGGCGGTACGTCGTCCCAGGTGCAGCAACACGGAGCGGGCGATCAAATGGTCCCCTGGCGCAGCTGGCCGCACATAGTTGACGTTGAGATTAGAAGTGGTGACCAGCCGCCCCGAAGGAAGGAACGGCCGGGGGAAGAAGCAGACCGTGTCGACCAGGGTGGCGATCAGACCGCCGTGCGCGCCGCCGAAATAGTTGCTGTGCTGGTCCGTCACATCGACCTCCATCACGGCATGGCCGTCGCCGATTTCGGTCAGACGGATTCCCAGGGTACGCAGCAGGGGGATGGCGTTCCCCGACTCGAGAGTGGCCGGTTGCATAATGGCATCCTTTCAGTTGAGCGGAAATTGTCCGACCTGCACTTCTTTATCCCGTAACCGCAGCCCCAGCAAGGTCAGATGGAACCAGAGCCAGACCAGTCCCGCCGCCGCGAGACGTCCCGGCGGATGATCGGTGAGCGGTGGGTACCAGCGGTCGAACCAGTCCAGCCATGGTGTCCTCCCCCCCCCGGCCGGAAGCCCGCGGCGGAAATTGCGATGCACATCCAGGAAGAAGGCGAGCTGCCAGGCGTTGGGGCGCACGTAGCAGCCGGTGCGGTACCACAACTCGAAACGCCGGCGCACCGGACACAGCCGCAGCAGATCCCGAATGGCCCGAAAAAAGGGGAGCAGCCGCAGACGACCGGTGAGATCCTGCTGACGGTAGATGCCGGAGGCCGCCCGAAAGAAATCGTCCCAGCCGATGGCGGCGAAATTCATGATCAGGGCGTTGAGGAGCTGCCGCTCGTACAGACCTTCGGCTTCAAAACGCCGGGCCGAGGTGACGATTTCGGCGGGGAGCAGCAGCCATTCTCCTTCCCTTCGCACCATCTCGGCGAAGCGGTTGTCCTCCAGCAACTCCAATGTCTCGTCGAATCCCCCCAGCGAACCGAAGAAGGTGAGGGGAAGTAGAAACCCCTGGTCGCCGTGAATCCCCTCCGGCCGCCCCAGACGCGCCTTGCACTCGTAGTAATAATAGCCGAAGCCGTAGTGGTCGGGGGGCACATCGAAACGCATGGCAAAGCGCCCGGCCGCGCGGCCGTCCCCGCGCCTGGCAAGGGCCGCCGCCAGTGTATCCAATCCCCGGCGCAGTGCCAGGGCGTCCGGAAAAGCGGAGTCGGCATGGAGAAAGAGAAAGGTCCCGGCGCGGGCGGCCCTCGCTCCGGCGTTGAGCTGGCGTCCGCGTCCCTTCTCGCTGCGGACGATCCGGATCGCAAACGGTGATGCGGCCGCCAGTTCCTCGGCCAGAACCGCCGTCCCGTCGGTCGAGCCGCCGTCGGCGAGAATAAGCTCGAAGGCGACCTGCTCCTGCCGGGCGAGCATGGCGAAGAGCGCGGGGAGGTTTTCCGCTTCGTTGAGGATGGGGACGATGACGGAGAGTTCGGTCATGACCTCTCCACGGCGTTTTCTAACCTCTCCCCGGCGCTGACTAACCCCTCCCCGGCCCTCCCCTTGTCAGGGGAGGGAGTGGTGGCATTAGCGTTATCATGGAGGGAAGAGGGGGCCTTCCTTCCCCCCGGACACGGGGGGATCGAGGGGGGGTGGGGGGATTG
>DASPGW010000121.1 GCA_035620395.1 Desulfuromonadales bacterium
GGGCGGCGGCCGCCTGCACGGCGGAGATGCCGGGGATGATCTGTATGTCTATATCGACGGGATTTTGTAGGGGCGGCGCTTGCCCCGCCCCGGGCGCAGCAAGCGGCGCCCCTACATATCCACCCTGTTCCGCCAGCTCCAGAACCAGCCCGGCCATGCCGTAGATGCCGGCGTCCCCCGAGGAGATCAGTGCCACCGTCCGGCCGGCGGCAGCCAGCTCCAGTGCCTGCCGGCAGCGCTCGACCTCCTGGCGCATTCCTGATGAGACGACCTCCTTGCCGGCCAGATACTGCGGGATGAGATCGAGGTAGGTCCTGTAGCCGACGACGACCTGCGCCCCTTCGATCGCCTGCAGCGCGGCAGGAGTGATATGTTCGCTGCCGCCGGGTCCGATGCCGACGACGAAGAGTGTTCCAGGCATGCTCAACTTCCGTAGAAAGGCAAAAGGGCAAATCGTCTCTCACCCGCTCCTTGCAGTCGCTAGAGGGCACAGAGCACACAAGAGAGAAACCAGAAACCTTGCTTTCTCGGTGTCCTCTGCGTGCTCTAGAGAGCGAAGCGAACGGGCGTGAGATCGTCTCTAGGTTTCCAGTATTTCTGCTACCGCCAGAGTGACGTTGCCGCTCTTCACCTTCTTCAGCAGCAGCCGGCCGCTGCCGGCGGCGAGCAGGGCGGCCGGCTCGGCCACGCCGATGGCGCCGATGGCGCCCAGGGCATGGGCCGAAGGGGGCGAGGGAACGGCAACGGCATTAAGCTCGTGGCTCTCGAAAAAGCGCAGCGGGATGCCGTGCTCCCCGGCAAAGGCGAGCAACCCCGCCTCCTCGCGCTTGGCGGCGGCAGTGCCGATGACGGCGATGCTCCTGAGCGAGAGGAAGAGCTGTTTCAGTTGGACACCGACAACCTCGGCAATCTCCCCGGCCGAGGTCTCCCGGTTGCAGCCGATGCCGAGGGCGAGGTTCTTCGGCCGCAGCACCAGCAGCTTCCCGGCCTGGGCCTGGGGCGGCAGCTGGCGGTTGGTGACGAAGACGAAGCCGGCGGCGCCGCTCTCCAGGGCAGCGACGAAGTTGGCGTGGATGGAAAGCCGCCCGCGACCGGCGAAGCGGGCGGCGACCCTGCCGCTCGGGTCGACCACGGCGATCTCTTCCCCGGCAAGGAGCAGAGCATTGAGACTCTTGACCCGGTCGAGATCGTCGATCACCCACCCCTCCTCCTTGGCCATCAGGTCGAAAGAGGGGAGTTCGTTGACGTCGGTGGCGGTGGTGATCACCGCCTGCCCGCCGAGCAGCTCGGCGACGTCCCGGGTCAGCTCGTTGGCACCCCCCAGGTGGCCGGAAAGCAGGCTGATGGCAAAACTGCCCGCCTCGTCGACCACCACCACCGCCGGGTCCCGGTCCTTCGCCTGGAGGTGCGGGGCGATCACCCGGACGACGATCCCCGTAGCCATGATGAAAACGAAGCCCTGGTACTTCCGCCAGTTCGCGCGCACCAGCTCACGCAGCTCGCCGGCGAAGGGGCGCGCCGAGACTCCTGCCTCCGTGACGAACTTCTCCGCCACGAAGAGGTCGGCGTCGACGGCCATATTCTGCAGCCGCGCCCCGAGCCGGGCGCCGTTACGGGTGATGGCGATGATGGCGAGGTTCATAATCCCAACAAAATCTGTCTCACGCGAAGACGGGAAGAACGCGAAGTAAAATCAGTCTATTATCTAAAACAAGCATCACTTGATTGATAACCGTTTTGAGTCTTCGGATTTCTTCGCGCACTTCGCGGCTTCGCGTGAGTGGGCGTTTTCAAGTCCTGAAGCCGTGGGAAAACCCCCGATCGTAAAGCAGCGACTTCGCCTTCATTCCCTCGCGGCGGGCGGCGAGGACGTCGCCGACGAGGATCAGTGCTTGGCGGTCGATGCCGGCGGCGCGCACCTTTTCGGCGATATCGGCCAGCGTCCCCTCCACCAGCTGCTCGTCCGGCCAGGAAGCCTTCGCCACAACGGCAACCGGAGTCTCGGGGGTGTACGCTCCCTGCAGCAGCTCGGCCACCACCTTTTCGACCATCGAGACGGAAAGGTAGATGACCAGCGTCGCGCCGAGCCTGGCGATCTCCGAGAGTTTCTCCCGCTCGGGCACCGGCGTCCTGCCGGCGATGCGGGTGAGGATGACGGTCTGGGAGACCTCGGGGAGGGTCAGTTCCTGCCCGAGCGCCGCCGCCGCGGCGAAGGCGCTGGTGACGCCGGGGACAACGGCGTAGCCGATGCCGAGCCTGTCCAGTTCAGCCATCTGCTCCTGGATGGCGCCGTAGATCGCGGGGTCGCCGGTGTGCAGCCGCACCGCCTTCTTCCCCGCCGTCACCGCCTCCGCCAGCACCTTTGTGGTCTCCTCCAGCGTCATCCCGGCCGAGTCCCAGACCTGCGCCTGCGGCGCGTAGGTTCGCACCAGTTCCCGGTCGACCAGGCTGCCGGCATAGACCACCACGTCCGCCTCGCGCAGGAGCCGCGCGCCCTTCACCGTGATCAGCTCGGCATCGCCGGGACCGGCGCCGATGAAATGAACCTTAGACAAAAACGACCTCCGGCTTTCGCCTCAGAACTTCATTTTCTGACGATCACCAGCGACAGGTAATCGAGCTTCTTCCCCACCAGCGAGGCAAGGTCCGTAACCACTTCCTCCTCGCTCGACCCCACCCGGCGCACGAAGACCCCGTTTTTCTCCAGTCCCAGCTCGGCAAGAAGTCCGTACACCCGGTCGAAGACCCGGTGCACCTTCATCAGCACGACGGTGTCGAAATCGAGCAGGGTCCGGCGCAGCTGCGCCTCCTCGTAGGTGGCGGGAAGGACGGCGAGGCGGTCGGCGGCGAGGCCGAGAGGGACTCCGGCGGCGGCCGCGGCGGCGCCGACGCTGGTGATCCCGGGGACGATCTCGATGCCGATCTCCGGGTACCTCTCCCGGAAAATGCGATAGAGGTAGAGGAAGGTGGAGTAGAGGAAAGGGTCACCGATGGTGATGAAGGCGACTTCCTGCCCCGACCGGACCCGCTGCGCCACCTCGGCGGCGGTCTCCTCCCAGAAAGGCAGCAGTTCGCCTTCGTCCTTCTTCATCGGAAAGACCCGGGTCAGGACCTCCTGGCGGGTTCGGTCGAGAAACGGCTCGACGATGGCCAGGGCAACGCTTCCGGCATCGGCAGCGCTGGTGGGGGCGCAGATGACGGGAACGCTGCGCAGGATGCGCTCGGCCTTGCGGGTAAGCAGCTCCGGGTCGCCTGGACCAACGCCGACGGCATAAAGACGTGAAGACATTATTCCTTGACCGCCGCGATGATGTAGACCGGGTTGTAGGCCTCGAACATCTTGTAGTCGGTCAGCGGGCGGGTGCGGGCGATATTGACGGTGGTGACCTCCACCTGGTAGCCGGCGTTGTCGAAGTACTCGGTGGCGGCGGTCAGGGTATCGAGGGTGACGGCGTTGATGACCACCCGTCCTTCGGCCGGCAGGCGGAGGTCGACCGCCTCGAGGATTTCCCAGAGGTTGCCACCCGAGCCGCCGATGAAGACCCGGTCGGGATCGGGCAGGGTTTCCAGACACTCCGGCGCCTCCCCCTCGACCAGGGTGACGTGCCGGGCGTTGAACTTGTTGAGGTTTTCCTTGATGAACTCGATGCACTGGGGATTGCGCTCGACGGCGAAGATGCGGCCGTTGGGGAGCAGGTGATCGGCCTCGATGCTGACCGAGCCGGAGCCGGCGCCGAGGTCCCAGAGGGTCATGTCGTGGCGCAGCTTGAGTTTGGCCAGGGTCACCACCCGGATCTCCTCCTTGGTGATCAGCTTCTTGATCGAGGCGAACTCCTCGTCGGGGATGCCGAGGGTCGGCACGTATTCATCCCCTCCCGCCTCGTACTCCTTGATCAGGATCAGCACGTTGAGGGGGGCCGCCTCGATCTCCAGCAAGCCCTTGACATCGGTGGCGATGATCCGCTCCTCGGCGGTGCCGAGATTCTCGCAGAGCCACGCGGCGTAACCGTCGCGTCCCCGTTCGATCAGTTCGGCGGCGATTGCCTTCGGGGTATTCTCTTCATCGGTGAGGACGGCCGCCTTGTCGTTGGCGACGATGCGGTCGACCGCCCCCTTGAGGCCGCGGCCGTGGGCGGAGACGAAGACCGCGTCATCCCAGGGCTCCTTGATCTTGGCGAAGGCGTACTGCACCGAGCTGACGTTCGGGACGAACTCCAGCTCCTCGTCGGGGAGGTTGCGCAGCAGGTAGCGGCCGATGCCGAAGAAGAGGGGGTCGCCGGAGGCGAGTACCACCGCCCGCCGCTCGTTCTTCTTCAGCCGCTCGACCACCTCGCCGAGGTTGCTGCCGATCGTCACCCTCTCCCCGGGAAAATCGGGGAAGAGTTCGAGCTGGCGCTCACCGCCCAGCAGCAGATCGGCCTGGCCGATCAGTTCCAGAACCCGTCGGGAGAACCCCTCCTGCCCTGCCACCCCGGCACCAATCACGTAGATTTTTTTCATGGCTACTCTGCCCTCCCAGGCCAATCCCCGTAGCACCCCGCCGCTGTCCCGTCGTAGTCGACCAGGAGCACCGCCAGGGCCGCGCCCGGGGCCCATATCCGCATCTGCGCCAGAGCCCGCGCCGCCACTACGGCGGCCAGGGCACCAGGATCTGCCGCTGCGAGGTAAACCTCGCGGGCGGTGTTGGCACACTCTATCGTTTTCGCCAGTGCCTCGTCAAGGCCGCTGGCGCGGCACCAGGCGGCCAGCTGCGCCAGATCGAGACGCGAGGCGCTGACATGAGTCTGGGCATGGCCGCAGGCGATCTTGACCAGCTTGGCGAACTGGGCAACCAAAACGATTCGCGGAAATCCCCGCCGGTGGCAGGCCGCGAGCGCGTAGCCAATATGGTCGCCCATCATGATGAAGGCTTCTTCCGGGAAAACCCTACCCCCCCGCCCTTCGGGCACCCCCCCTGTTTCACAGGGGGGGCTGGGGGGGGTCAAAGCCTTTTGCGCCGCCGACTCGCTCGTCCGCCCGGTGCTCAACACGACGGTGTCGCACCCGCCGGCCAGGGCGACGTCGAGAGCCGCGTCCAGGGTGTCGGTC
>DASPGW010000122.1 GCA_035620395.1 Desulfuromonadales bacterium
GGTCTCGACACCGAGGGGTATAACATCTGGCTCTATGAGCGCGGCGGCCTCGAGCAGATGCAGGAACTGTACGGCAAATTCAACCTGTTCGCTCTCCCGGGCGGCAACGGTGGCCAGGAGATGGGCTTCTTCTCGAATAAGAAGGCGACCAAGATGGCCGATTTCAAGGGAATGCGCCTGCGCACCCCCGGCTGGTACATGGACATCATGAACTCCCTCGGCGCCTCGGTCACCCCCCTGCCCGGCGGCGAGGTCTACCTCGCCCTGGAGCGCGGCGTCATCGATGCCGCCGAGTTCTCCTCCCCCGCCATCAACTACCCGATGGGCTTCGACGAAATCACCAAGTACGTCCTCGAGCCGGGCGTGCATCAGCCCTCGGTACAGTGCGCCTTCTTCATCAACAAGGATGCTTATAACAAGCTGCCGGCCGACCTGAAGTGGATCATCGACATCGCCGCCAAAGAGACTCAGCTCTGGTCCACCGCCTGGCAGGAGCAGTTGAACATCGAGGCGATCAAGCTGTTCAAGAAGAAGGTCGAATTCGTGAAGATGGACGACGAGGCGATGACCGCCTTCGCCAAGCGCACCAAGGAGTACCTGGAGGAAGTCAAGGCCAAGCACCCCGAGGTGAAGAAGACCCTCGACTCCCAGGAGCAGTTCAAGAAGGACTTCGCGGACTGGCGTGAGATCCGCAGCGGCCTGACTCCCTGGCCGATCGACGACTTCATCAAGGGCAAGCGCCTGCAGTAACCGTCTGACCTGGCGGCGGGGGGAGTTTTCCCCCGCCGCTTTTTCCCGGGCAGCGAAAAGCTGTCCGTAAGCTTGCGAGGTCCCCATGCAGCAAATCGCCCGTTCCATCGATGCCCTCAACGAATTCGTGGGGCGTTATTCATCCTATCTGATCCTTCTCCTGATCTCGGTGGTCGGCTACGAGGTCCTGATGCGCTACGCCTTCAATGCGCCGACCATCTTCGCCTTTGAATTGACCGTGTTTCTGTACGGAGCCCACTATTCCCTGTCCCTGGCCTATGCACACAAACACAACACGCACGTGGCCATCGATGTCCTGGAATCGCGCCTGCCGCAGAGGCCGCGCACGATTTTACGCATCTTCAGCTATCTGGTGATCTTCCTTCCGACCCTCGGGATTCTGACCGCCGGCGCGGTCGTCTATGCCCTCGATTCCTTGCAAGCCCGCGAGCTGGCCTCCTCCTCCTGGGCGCCGGCCGTTTATCCCTACAAGATCATCATGGCCATCGGCTTCATCCTCTGGTCCCTGCAGGGGATAGCCCGATTGATCGACGATTTCCGTTCCCTGCGCAGCTCCTGAGCAGTGCCAGACCCTTCCGGAGACAGATTTGTATGACGCCTGAAATCATGACCCTGCTGATGTTCGGCACCCTGATTGTCGCCATTGCCCTGGGGCATCCGCTGGCGATTACCCTCGCGGGGGTGGCGAGCCTTTTCGGCCTGATCGAGAACGGCTTCAACGTGCCGGCTCTGCTCGACCTCTTCGCCAACAACGGCTGGGGGATTTTCCTGAACTACACCCTGGTGGCGGTGCCGCTCTTCATCTTCATGGCCCAGATCCTCGACCGCTCACAGGTTTCCGAGGGGCTGTTCGACGCCATGTATGTCGTCCTCGGCGGCGTGCGCGGCGGCCTGGGTCTCGCGGTCATCCTCGTTTCCACCGTCCTCGCCGCCACCACCGGCATCGTCGGCGCCTCGGTCGTCGCCATGGGGCTGATGGCCGGACCGACCCTCTTGCGCCGCGGCTACGACCGCGGGATGTCCTCCGGGATCATCTGCGCATCGGGGACGCTGGGGATACTCATCCCGCCCTCGATCATGCTGGTCGTCTACGGCGGCCTGACCGGGATGAAGGAAACATCGGTCGGCAATCTCTTTGCCGCCGCCTTCATCCCCGGTCTGCTCCTTTCGGGCCTCTACTGCGTTTATGTGCTGGTGCGCTGCGGGCTCAATCCGAAGCTCGGCCCGCCGATTCCGCTGGAGGAGCGTAATGCCACTGTCGCCCAGAAGGTGGCAATGACGATGAAGAGTTTCGTTCCTCCCTTCGGCCTCATCCTGGTCGTCATGGGGACGATCCTTGCCGGGGTCGCGACCCCCACCGAGGCGGCCGCTCTCGGCTGCGCCGGCGCCCTGGTCCTGGCCGTCGGTTACCGCAAGCTGAGCTGGAGCGTGATCTCCCATGCCTCCGTTGCCACGGCCCGCACCACCGCGATGATCATGGCCCTGTTCATCGGCGGCAAGCTCTTCAGCACCGTCTTCCTCTTCATGGGGGGCGGCGATGTGGTCTCCGATTTCCTTCTCGGCATGGAGAACCGGTACATCGTGCTGGCGATCATGATGGCGGTCGTCTTCATCCTCGGCATGTTCATCGACTGGGCGGCCATTCTGCTGGTGACGGTACCGATCTTCACCCCCATCGCCGCCGATCTGGGCTTCAATCCCCTCGTTTTTGCCATGCTGATGAACATCAACCTGCAGACCTCCTTCCTGACGCCGCCCTTCGGCTATGCCCTCTTCTACTTCAAGGGGGTAGCGCCGCCGGAGTACACGATGGGCGACGTCTACCGGGGAATCATCCCCTTCGTCATCATCCAGCTCATCGGGTTGTTGTGCTGCATCAGCTTCCCGCAGATCATTACCTATCTACCCGGCGTCTTTTTCGGGGGTTGAAAACGGAATAGCCAGTGCCCATCCGTATTTCCGGATGGGCACTGGCGGGTTTCGGCTGGAAACCCGCTGGCAAGTCGATAGAAACCTCCATCACTTCGGAGAATATACATGCTGCCCAAAATAGAGAAAATTCTTTATGCCACCGGCCTTGGAGCGGGTGCCCCATACGTCTTTCGTTACGCCTTGAGCCTGGCGCAGCAATACGGGGCCAAGATCGCTGTGGTCCATGGCATGGAGCCGCTCACCCCCTTTGCCCAGAGCCTGGTGGAACTCCATATCAGCCACGAGCAGTCGGAACAGATCCACCTGGACGCCAAAAAGGCGATGAAAGGGAAGCTCGAGGAACGCCTGGAGCTTCTCTGTCAGAAGGAGTTGTGCAATGATTCCGAGGGACGCAGCCGGGTTTGCGGCATTGTCATCGAGGAAGGGCCGCCCTCCGAGGTGATTCTGCAGCAGGCGGAAAAGCTTGGCGCCGATCTCATCGTCATGGGTTCACACCGGCATACCGTCATCGGCGATGCCATGCTCGGCACGACCACCCACAAGGTTCTGCACAGCTCGCGGATTCCAGTCCTGGTGGTCAGGATTCCCGAGGGGTATCGGGAAGAGGGATTCTAGCGCGCTGATGCGCGCGTCACCTGTCATATGTCATCGGAAAACAGTTTTTCCAGTGACCAGTGACCAAAGACCAATGGCGGGTTTCATATGATTTCCAACACTGCCATCCAGCATCTCATTGAGAAGCTCGGCAAGGAAAACGTCTACCACGAAAAAGAGGACCTCCTCCTCTACGGCTACGACTCCACCCCCGGCGTACATCATCTGCCGGAGGTCGCCGTCTTTCCGACCACGACTGATCAGGTCGTCGCCGCCATCGAAATCGCCCGCCGCGAAGGCCTGCCTATCGTACCGCGCGGCAGCGGCACCGGCCTCTCCGGAGGCAGCGTGCCAATCGAGGGGGGGATGGTTCTTTGCCTGACCCGTATGAACCGTATCCTGGAGATCGACGAGGAGAACCTCACCGCCACGGTCGAGGCCGGCGTCATTACCCTCGATCTGTTCAACGCCGTGGCCGCCAGGGGGCTCTTCTACCCCCCCGATCCCGGCTCGCAGAAGACCTCGACCATCGGCGGCAACGTCGCCGAGAACGCCGGCGGCCTGCGCGGCCTCAAGTACGGGGTGACCCGTGACTACGTCATGGGGTTGACCTGCGTCCTGGCCGACGGCAGCACCATCAAGACCGGCGGCAAGAGCGTCAAGGATGTGGCCGGCTACTCCTATCGCGACCTGCTGGTCGGCTCGGAAGGGACGCTGGGGATCATTACCGAGGTCACCGTCAAGCTGATTCCGCCCCCGCAGGATAAGCGCACCTTCCTCGCCTACTTCAGCGACATCCGCACCGCAGGCGATGCCGTCTCGCGCATCATCGCCGCCAAGATCATCCCGGCGACCCTCGAGATCATGGACAGAAACACCATCAACTGCGTCGAGGACTACGTCAAGATCGGCCTGCCGCGGCAGATGGCGGCTCTGCTGCTGATCGAAGTCGATGGCCACCCCGCCGTGGTCGCCGAGGAAGCCGCCGGGGTGCAGGCGATCCTCAAGGAGGTTGGTGCCGCCGAGGTGCATCTGGCCAAGGACGCCGCCGAGGCCGCCAGCCTCGCCGCCGCCCGCCGCACGGCCCTCTCGGCTCTCGCCCGGGTTTCGCCGACAACGCTCCTCGAAGATGCCACGGTGCCGCGCTCAAAGCTCGCCGAGACCTTCGCCGAGATCGAACGCCTCACCGAAAAGTACCGGCTCAAGGTTGGCACCTTCGGCCACGCCGGCGACGGCAACCTGCATCCCACGGTCCTGTGCGACGAACGCGACCACGATGAGATGCACCGCGCCCATGCCTTCTACAACGAGCTCTACGAGATGGTTCTGTCCATCGGCGGCACCGTCTCGGGCGAGCACGGCATCGGCCTGGCCAAGATCGAGTATCTGCAGCGCCAGATCGGCGAGGGCGGCGTTCAGGTCATGCGGCGCATCAAGCAGGCCTTTGACCCTGAGGGAATCCTCAACCCCGGCAAGATTTTTGCTGCGCCCGAGGCCCCCGGGGTGAACGTGGAGGAAGGATTTCGTGTCTCAAGATAAATCCAGAGAGAATCTGATCGGCAACTTCAAGATCAAGGATGCCCCTGAATACGAGGGAATCCTGCAGTGCATGCGTTGCGGCTTCTGTCTGCCGACCTGCCCGACCTACGCCCTCACCAATCGCGAGCGCTCCAGCCCCCGCGGCCGCGTCGCCCTGGCCCGGGCGGTGGCGGAGCAGAAGCTCGAGTTCAGTGCGGCGGTCAAGGATGAGGCCTTCTTCTGCCTCGACTGCCGGGCCTGCACCACGGCCTGCCCCTCCGGTGTCCATGCCGGTGAGATCATGGAGGTCTGCCGGGCCCAGGCCAACGACTACTACCCGGCCACCGGCATGCAGAAGAGCCTGCGCGAGTTCGTCCTGCAGAAGATGGTTCCGAGCCCGGAACTCCTCGAGACCTCCATGGTGCCGGCGCGCCTCTACCAGAAGCTGGGCATCCAGTGGCTGGTGCGCCACTCCCACGTCCTCAAGCTGGGACCGAAGTGGATGGAGAAGGCCGAGGGAATGATGCCGACGCTCGACAAGCCGCTGCGTTCGCAACTTCCCGAGGTCGTTCCCGCCCGCGGGGAGAGGCGCGGCAAGGTCGGTTTCTTCCTCGGCTGCGTCATGACCCTGATGTACCCCGGGGTTTCGAAGCAGACGGTGCGGGTCCTGTCGCACCAGGGTTTCGAGGTGGTGACGCCGAAGAACCAGAAGTGCTGCGGCGCCCCGCACATGACCGAAGGGGACCGCGACACCGCCCGCAGGCTCGCCGGCGAAAACCTCGACCTCTTCATGGACCTCGGCGTCGACTACATCGTCACCGACTGCGCCGGCTGCGGCTCGGCCCTCAAGGAGTACGAGGAGATCCTCGAGGGGCGTGCCGATCACAGCCGACTGGCCGCCTTCCGCGCCAGGGTGCGGGACATTTCGGAGTTCATTGCCGAGGTCGGCATGCGCACCGAAGGCCTGCAGCCGGTCAACACCTCCGTGACCTACCACGAGCCCTGCCATCTCTGCCACGCCCAGGGGATCAGCGCTCAGCCGCGGCAGATCCTCAAGAGCATCCCCGGCGTCGAGCTGCGGGAGATGACCGAGGCGAGCTGGTGCTGCGGCTCGGCCGCCACCTGGGGTCTCAAGTTCCAGGGAGAGAGCCAGCAGGTCCTCGACCGCAAACTGAACAACGTCGCCGCAACCGGCGCCGATATTCTGGTCAGCGCCAACCCCGGCTGCCAGCTGCAGCTTGCCTGGGGAGTGCGGCAGGCTGGCCTCAGGCAGGAGGTGCTGCACATCATGGAGCTCCTCGGTCGAGCGGTGCCGGACTGAGGCGGACTGTCGGCAGAAAAACGGATCGGCCCGGGGAGATTTCCCGGGCCGTTTTTCATTCCTCCACCCGCATCACCACCAGCGTGACGTCGTCGGTGAAACTTCGCCCGCCGGCAAAAAGCCGGACCTGGTACAACAGCTCCTCGAGCAACCCTGCTGGTGAGAGGTGCCGGAGTTCCTGCACAAGGGAGCAGAGGCGCCCCTCGCCGAAAAACTCTCCCTCTCCGTTCTCGGCCTCGGTAATGCCGTCGGTATAGAGAAGCAGGATGTCGCCGGGATGCAGAAGTACCTGTTTCTCCTCGAAGACGACATTCCTCTTCACCCCCAGGATGAGGCCCTCGGCGTCGATATACTCGCAGCGTCCCGGTCCTGCGCGCAAAATCAGGGGGGGCGGGTGGCCGGCACAGGCGAAGGAAAGCTGGCGCGTGGCGGCGTCGTACCGGAGATAGGCCATGGTAATAAAGAGCTCGGCCCGCCCCAGATCCTCGTAGAGAAACCCATCGATGGCCCGGAGGGCGGCGCCGGCGCCCGGAAGCTGCTGGGCCTGGGAGCGAATGAAGGTGCGGACTTCGGTCATGATGATGGCCGCCCCGACGTTGTGCCCGGAGACGTCGGCGATCACCAGATCGACGGATTGGGTGCCGATGGGCAGGAAATCATAGTAGTCGCCGCCCACCTCCCGCGCCGGCACGCAGATTCCCGCCATGGCCACTCCGGGGATCTCCGGGACCCGGGAGGGCAACAGGCCGAGCTGGATGCCCCGGGCGATCTCCATCTCCCTCTCCCGCTCCCTGGCGGCAATCAGGTGTTCGGTCTGGCGGGCGTTGCGCAGGGCGACGCCGACCTGGCCGGTCAGATTGGCGAACAGATCGACGAACTCTTCGGTGAATATCCCCTTGGCCGACAGGGAAAAGACCGACAGGACTCCCACCGGTTCCCCTTCGATGGTGATGGGAGCGTGCGCGAAGGACTTGATCCCTTCCCGATGGGCGACCTGGGCGGCGAAGGGGATGTCGAGAAAATCGGTGTCGTTGACCACCAGTGCCGAATTGGTGAGAAAGGTCCGGCCGATGGCGGTCTCCATGTCGGGCGCCCGCTCCGAGTCGGAAAGATGCTCGGCACTCATCCCTATCTGGCTGGCGACGACGAAGGTCTGCCTCTCGGGGTCGAGGAGGCGCACGGCACAGAGCTCGAATTTGAACTGCTGCTGCAGCAGCCCCAGGATGTTGTCCAGGATGGTTTGCAGGTCCGCGCCGCTCGCCACCAGACGCGTGGCTTCGTGCAAGACGCCGAGCTGCTCACGCCCCGCCTTCCGACTGATGCTGACCGAGCCGAAGATGTCGAAGACCTCCTCCATCCGGCTCCCCCGGCTCTCCAGGTAGTGGTCGAGGATGATGCGGGCGGGGGCGGTGCCGACCGAGCCGGCCAGGGTCTTTTCGGTGAAGTGGCGCAGATCGGCCAGGTCGAACTCGGAGAGCCGGCCACGCTCGTCGATTTTACGGCTGCTGACATAGTCTGTGATGGCGGCGTGCGCCCTCTTTTCGCCGACGAATTTAGTCATCAGATCGACGAACTCGACGATGGTCGGGGCGCGGCTGATCCTTTCCGCCTGCCCTTTTTCCCTGGGCGGGGCGAAGCCCTCCACGAATCTGTCGGCCTGTTCTTTCTCTTCCGGCTGCGGCTTGGTGTACAGGGAGAAGGCGAGAAAGGCTCCGATGTTGAAGAAGAGGGTCCAGAAGAGGGCGTGCGGAAGCGTCGGCAGTCCTGCCAGGCCGAAGAGGGCCTCAGGCCTGAGCCAGGCCAGCCCGAAGGGCCCATCCTGGAGAAGCGAGGACGGCAGCCACCCCGAGCGGACGAGCGTAGGGAGGATCAGAGTGTAGAACCAGACCCCGAAGCCCAGGAGCATCCCCAAGAGTGCGCCGCGGCGGTTGGCCCGCTTCCAG
This sequence comes from Desulfuromonadales bacterium, assembly GCA_035620395.1. Classification (NCBI taxonomy): domain Bacteria; kingdom Pseudomonadati; phylum Thermodesulfobacteriota; class Desulfuromonadia; order Desulfuromonadales; species Desulfuromonadales bacterium. Next base: position 8,080 of record DASPGW010000122.1, read on the forward strand.
TACAGCCCTCCCAGCATGGCCGGCGCAAACTGGGTGGCGCCGACCCATGAGATCAAGCCCATGGCGACCAGGGCGTAGCCCTGGCCGATGAGCTTGTAGAACAGGTAGCCGAGAAAGACCACGGCGAGGATGGCCAGGCGCTTGGCCGCCAGCAGAAGACCCGAAATGTCCCGGGCCTGGATGTCGAAGCTCAGGACGACCGGCATGACCAGATGGTTCAGAATGAGAGTGGCCAGCGCCACCGCGGCGACCATGACCATCGCGGTCGAGCCGGAAAAGCCGCCGAGGAAGACCAGCAGGGCGAGCGAGCGCTGATCCGCTTCCAGGGGGAGAAGCAGGGTGAAATATTCCGCCTTGGCGGTATCGCCGCCGTGCAGAAGCAGCCCGCCAAGGGCGATGGGGATGATGAAGAGCTCGATCAGGAACATGTAGAGGGGGAAGCGCCACATGGCGCTTCTGATGTGCTCCTCGTCGGCGTTCTCGACCACCATGATGTGAAACATGTGCGGCAGAAACATGAAGGCCATCATGCTGATCACTCCCAGCGTCAGCCAGGAACTGTAGGGGACCCGGTCGGTGCCGAGCAGCAGGAGGTCGCTGCGTTCGGGAAAGCGGTCCAGGAAACGGCTGCAGATGTCGCCGAAGCCGTCGAAAAGCCCGAAAACGACGAAGAGGCCGACGGCCATCATGGCGACCAGCTTGACCACCGACTCCAGGGCGATGGCGGCCACCAGACCCTCGTGGCGGGCGGAGGGGTCGAGGTGGCGGGCGCCGAAGAGGATGCCGAAGAGGGCGAAGACCATCGCCACGACGAAGGCGGTGTCGAATACGGGGAGAAGCGTCGGCCGCGAGGCGGTGAGCAGTTCGAAGGTGTCGGCCACCCCTTTGAGCTGCAGGGCGATGTAGGGAAGGGTGCAGAAAACGGCGAAGAGGGTGACCAGCGCCCCCAGCGGCAGCGACTTGCCGAAGCGGCTGGCGATGAAGTCGGCGATGCTGACGATGTTCTGTTCCTTGCTGATGCGGACCATTTTGCGCAGCAGATACCACCAGCTGAAGATGATCAGGGTGACGCCCAGGTAGAAGGCGAGAAAATCGATGCCGACGGTGGCGACCCGCCCGACGTTACCATAGAAGGTCCAGGACGTATGAAAGATGCCGAAGGAGAGGGCGTAGATCCAGGCGTTGGAGGTGATGCTGCGGCCCATCTCCCGCCGGCGGTCGGCGTAAACGGCAGTGGCGAAAAGCAGGGCGATATAGAGAAGGGTGCAGAGGGAGAGGGCGCCGGCGGAGATCATGGATGATCCTGCTCCTCGCCCCGGCCGGTGTCGTCCGCGCCTCTGCCTTTAGGGAGGCGGCAGGAAAAACGGTAAATGGCCCAGATGAAAAGGAGCCACCCGAGCAGCAGAAAGATAATCAGCAGCGGAACGCCGAAGATCAGGGTGGTGTGGTTGAAAACCTGCAGCAGTGGATAGTTGAAGAGCACCGCGAAGAAAATCGTGATACAAAGCCAGTTGGTCCAATGCTGATCGGGATGCGGCGTGGCCATGCAAACCTCGGGACAGGCTAGGTTTTCTTTTCCTTTCCGTTAATGCAAAAAGAATAGCGTAAATTTCCGGTTTGGCACCGCGTTGGTGCGTTGCCGGAACGAAAAAAGGGCACCGGAGCCTCCGGTGCCCTTTTTTCGGGGATTCGGGTGGGTAAGCGGTCGACGCTAATCGGTCCGCTGGCTCGCCTTGAAGCGTCTGAGCCAGGCCTGAAACTCCTCCTCTTCGTGCTCCAGTTCGAAGGCGTTGACCAGCCCCCGTCGCAGCGCCAGGGCTACCGCCCGGTTGCGCAGGTTGAAGGCGTCGCCGACCTTCTCGCTGTGGAACTGGTCCTGGTCGACACCCAGCTTGTTGTAAAGTGAGTTGAGACGACTCTGCACCCCGCGGCGGGAGAGGTAGCGGCGCTGGGCGATGAGGTTGTCGGTCAGGCCGAGGGAGATGTCGATCAGCGCCTCGTACTCGATGTCGGAGAGAGCGGTCTGGCTGGCCCGGGTGCGCCCCTGGACCTTGCGCACCTCGGGATCGATCCAGCATTGCTCGTCGAGGAGCACGGTGCGGATGGCGGCATCGATGCGTTCCCTGGGGCTCGATTTGAGGATGTAGCCGTAGACCGTTTCGGCGGGGACGATCCGGGCCAGCGCCCGTACGTACATCTCGTCCTTGTACTGGCTCCAGAAGACGATGCGGGCGCCCGGCTTCTGCTGCCAGAGCGACCGGGCGAATTCGATGCCGTTGAGCTCGGGCATCTGGATGTCGCTCACCACCAGAGGATGGGCATGCTTCAGGGCAATTTCCAGAGCCGCCAGACCGTTCTGTGCCCGTTCGATCTGACAGGGGAGTTCCCAATCGCCAAAGAGGTTTTCAAGAAACTCGAAATCTTTCGGATTGTCCTCGGCAATCAGAATCTTCAGCGTTTCCATGCCGTTTATCCTCTCTGGTGGTTGGTCAGCGGCAGCGCCAGCTCGAAACGGGTTCCGGAAGTGAAACGGGAAGGTCCCCACTCGGCCCTGGCGCCGATTGCCTTGGCCCGTTCGCGAATGTTGTTGAGTCCCCGGCCACCGTAGCCGTCGGCCTTTGCGGCGACGAAACCGATGCCGTTGTCCTCTACCGCCAGAACGAGTTCATTTCCGCGCCGGCTCAGATTCACCTCGTAGCGGGTCGCCCGGGCGTGCTTGATTACATTGTGGACGGCTTCGATGGCAATGCGGTAGAGGGTCAGGAGCGCCAGCCGCGAGAGCCCGTCCGTCACCGCCTCGGGAGAGATGTAGAGATGGTACTGCGGCAGGTTCTCCTTGTCCAGGTGCCGTTCCAGGTGCGACTGCAGGGCCGCCCCGAGGCCGAGGATATCCAGGGTCTGGGGGTGCAGGTTGTCCATGACCTCCCGCAGGTTGGCCATCGTTTTCTGCAGGTCCTCTTCCAGGCGAATGGCCTCCGGCTGGCAAATATCCACTTTTTTCAGCTCCTGAATGCCGCGCAGGACCGTGGCGAGGTCAGCAAGGGTCTGATCGTGGATGTCCATGGCGATCCGGCGCCGTTCTTCTTCGGCTCCCTCGAGGAGTTTCTCGGCACCGACCACGCGGATCAGCTGGTCGGTCATGCGGTTGATGGAGACTGCCAGTTCGTCCAGTTCGTCCCTGACGATTTCCGGCGCCGGCGGTGGGTCGAGATTGCCCCCGGCGATCCGTCCGGCACTGTCGGAGAGGAACTGGATGCGGCGGAGAATGCGCCGGGCGAAGGCCAGGGAAAGGAAGATGCCGAGCAGGATGGCGACGCCCAGAACGATGAGAGAAACGAAGGCGGTTCGGTCGACCAGGGCATCGATATCCTGATTGTGCACGTCGCGCAGCCGCTCTCGCTGCTTCTGGGTCAATTCGGCAAGGGAAACCAACTGCGGCCGCAGCAGCGAGAGGGCGGACAGGTAGCGCTGGGCGTCAAAGCCATACTCGGGGTTAAGTTCCCTGAGCGTCTGCTGGAGCAGAGTCCTGGTGCCGTCCGTGAGGGGCATCAACGCCAGGATTCGCTCCAGGGCCCCTTCAAGGTGGCTGTAGAGTGCCGCCATATCCTCCAGGCTGGCAACGTTCACCGTCCTTTCCTCACGCAGGCGGATGGTCAGGCCGTACATTCGCTGCAAGGCCAGGTCGCTCTCGGCCAGGGCGATGAAGACGGTCCCCAGGATCCGGGCCTCCCGGCGTTTGACAGAGAGGTCCCAGTAGGTGTACTGGAGGAAAACCAGCAGCAGGGTCATGAGCAGCAGGACGGTGGCTGGGGCGAGAATGATCTGATGTTTAAGTGCCAGGCGCATCGTTTGACATTATCATAGAGACTTAATAAATACACTGTGCTAATGCACAGGCAAATTTTCCTTCTTCCGGGTTGCAAAAAAATAAGTTGCAAATACAATAGAACAAGGTTTTTAGCCCGGGTGGCAGCGGGCTTCTTGCCTTCTTCATTCCCCCCTCCGCTTTCCCTGCATTGGGGAACCTCCGAGAGAGCCGCCGCCGGGCTGCCGTATCCCGGCGGCGGCTCTCTTTTTACGCCGAGATTCGGTCGCCCCGGCAGACCGATGCTACCAACCGACTGCAGCCTATCCCCCTTCGCTCCTCGTCGCCTCCCCCCGGAACGCCGCCTCCGCCTCGCTTTTCAACAGCTCCGGCCGATCCTGGTAGCGCGGCGAATGATGAAACACCAGCAGGCGGGCGGCCAGGGCCCGGCGGCCGAGTTCGCCGGCGAGACGGGCTGTGAGATGATTTCGCGTTCGCGCCCGTTCCCCATCGGCGTCAGCGAAGGTCGCCTCGATGGCCAACAGGTGCGAATCGGCGGCCAGGGCGACGATGGCCTCCTGGTTCTCCCTGGTCGGGGCAGCGTCGGTGACGTAGCAGATCTTCATCCCCCGCTCGAGATGGGCGATCTGCGAGGCAACGAGGCCGAGAGGAAGCAGAAGTTCCCCCCCCTGGTGCAGCGGGACCGGAAGCCGCGTTTCCTCCGAAGCCCCCTGCCGCACCAGGTCCTTGAAACGGGTCAGCCAAGGACCCGGACGGTAGCCGAGGCCATCCAGCGCGTCCTTGTGAATGGCGACGTGCAGCGACTCCTCGAGGGCGAAGGCGAGGGAAATGATCCCGCCGTGATCGAGGGGGACGGCCCGAATACGGTAGTAGTCCGTCTCGCGCAGCAGGCCGCCGGTACACTCCCAGGCTGTCTCGGCTTCGCGGATGAAGGCGCTGGCGGCACGGAAGGTTACCTCTCTTCCCGAAGGGTTTCCCCACTCGCGGACGGTGAGCACCAGGGGATAGCCCTCGATGAGATTCCAGGTGTAGCCGGCCAACTGGGCGGCGATTCGCTCGATGATCCCCGGGGGGCCGTAGATGCTCAGGCAGGTATCCTGATAGAGAAAGGTACGCAACAGGGTTCCGAAACCGACCAGATGGTCGATATGGGCATGGGAGATGAAGACGGCGCAGGTCTTGAGGATTTCCCGCGGGGGGAGGGGATGCAGGTCACCGCAATCGAACAGCAGGGACTCGCCGCGATGGGCCAGGCGTACGTAGAGGGCCGGGTCGCCGAATGGCCCATTGACCAACCGGGGGAAGAAGACCGACCTCATTCCTATTTCTTTCCGGCCCCGCCGGCAGCCGGCGGGGCCCTGGATTACAGGTGGCAAGCGGGGAGTTATTTCACCTTGACCGTCGTGTAGAGCAGAGCGTCGCCGCGCTGGATCAGCAGGCGCAGCACCTCGCCCGGTTTGGTCTTTTCCACCTCGGCCCGGAAGGCGGCAGCCGATCTGGTTTCCCGGCCATTGACCTCCAGGATGAGATCACCGGGCTGCAGGTTCGCTGCGGCAGCAGGGCCAGTCGGGTCGACTCCGGTGATGAGGGCGCCCTTGCCGGCCTGCAGGCCGTAACGCTGAGTCACTTCCGGTGTGACGTCGGCCACGTTGAGACCGAGACGGTCACTGGAGTCGCCAGATGTCACCGTCTCCCTTTCGTCTTCCTGGAGCTTGCCGATGGTAGCAGTCAGCTCATGGGTTTTGCCGTTGCGAAAAACGCTCAGCCTGACTTCCTTGCCGGCCGGGGTGGCGGCAACCAGGCGTGGAAGGTCGTTGATGGCATCGACCTCGTGACCGTCGAAGGTGAGAATGATGTCCCCCCGTTTGATGCCGGCCTTTTCGGCGGGGGAGTTCGCGATGACCTCGGCGACGAGCGCTCCCTTTGGTTCCTTGAGCCCAAATGACTCGGCCAGTTCATCCGTCACCAGTTGGACAGAGACGCCAAGCCAGCCTCGGGAGACATGTCCCGTCTCTTTCAGTTGGGTGAGAATGCTTTTGGCGGCATTGATCGGGATGGCAAAGCCGATCCCCTGGCCGCTGGCGACAATGGCCGTGTTGATTCCCACGACCTCACCCGCGGTGTTGAAAAGAGGCCCGCCGGAGTTGCCGGGGTTGATGGAGGCGTCGGTCTGGATGAAGTCGTCGTAGGGGCCGGCCCCGATGACCCTCCCTTTGGCGGAGACGATGCCGACAGTGACCGTTTGCTCCAGGCCGAAGGGGTTGCCGATCGCCATCACCCATTCGCCGACCTTCAGGGTGCCGCTGTCCCCGAGGCGGGCCACCGGCAGTTTGTCGCCGGCCTCGATCTTGAGCAGGGCAAGATCGAGCTTGGGGTCGAGACCTTTGACGGTGGCGGTGAAATTCCGGCCGTCGGAGAGGCGGACCTTGATTTCGTCAGCGCCATTCACCACGTGATCGTTGGTCAGGATGTAGCCGTCGGCGGAGATGACGAAGCCCGATCCGAGGGAACGCTCCTTGCGCGGCGTCTGCGGTTGTCCCTGAAAAAAATGATCGAAAAAGTCGTCGAAAAAGTCCTGCTGGGGGGAGCGCGGCCCAGGCAACACGGGGCGCCGCATGCGGACGGTTTTGGACGTGCTGATGTTGACCACGGCAGGTTTCAAGTCCTTGGCGAGCGCGACGAAGTCCGGTGCCGTGGCGGCAGGAGTCAGTCGGGGAAGCGCGAGAGCCGCAACGGCCAGGAGCAGAAGCGTAGCGAGGATCGGTTGGACGCGCATGGAAACCTCCTTTGACATGGTTTGCGTGGGAATTTAAGCACGCTCCCCGGCGATGTCAATGTGCGGAAGCACAGCGCCAAACCGGATTTTTTACAGTCGGCCGGACATCCGCCAGTTCATGCCGTCGAGAGGTTCAGCGAGCACCCTTCTTGCCTTGCGGAGTCGGACCGGCCAGGGGCAGGCGAACGGTGAAAACGCTCCCTTTGCCGGGTGTTGACTCGATCTCGACCCGCCCTTCGTGCGCTT